>SKYD01000075.1 GCA_007128075.1 Thiorhodovibrio sp. | reverse complement strand
CGGGGCAACCTGTGCTGCTAAGGTTTCAGGGGTGCCAGAGTTATCAATCACATCATCGGCGGCGGCGAGGCGAGCGGCGCGGCTGATTTGATGCGCCATGATGCGCTCGATCTCTGCCACCGCCAAGCCGCTGCGGGCATGGACTCGCTCAATTTGTTGCTGTTCTAGCACATCAACAACCAAAATACGCTGCGCTAACTGTTGCTGACCGGTCTCTAGCAACAGTGGAATCACCAATAACGCATAGTCACCTTGGGTTTGCGCCAACTGCGCACACATCTGGGTGCGAATGAGCGGATGGAGGATAGCCTGGAGTTTGGCATGAGCGGATGGATCAGAGAACACGCGCTGGCGCATCCATGCCCGATCAAGCGATCCATCACCGCGGACCGCCGCCTCGCCAAATGCTTCACGGATGCACGGCATGGCGGCACCCTGAGAGGCGGTGAGCTGATGCGAAATGACATCCGCGTCGATGATTGCCGCCCCGTGCCGAGCAAAGTGGTCGGCAACGGTGGTTTTGCCGCTGCCGATCCCGCCAGTGAGAGCCACTGTCAACATGCGGTTATAAGCACGATGCTTGCGGTTGTCGATTGGTACACAACAGCGCCTCAGTCACCAACACAATTTCACAGGCACCGCCTCCAACATCATCGCGGGTTAGCGAAGTGCGCCACCGCCAGCCATCATCACGATCAACATGCACCAAATAGCCACGCAAGCGAATGCGGTCATCAGTACGCGCCCGATTCAACACCTGTGTGACCTCGGCTGAAGCAGGGATCAGGTGCATGTTGGCACTGTTGCGCTCGATGTCGCGGCGTGGAATTGGGAACGCGGGCGTTGACCAATAATAAAAACGATTGGCTTGACGGATGCTGATGTGTTCTAGCACTTCATCGCGCGCCATCGGCCCCCAGCCAAGGGCAAGATCAAAGGGCGAGAGTTTTGCAGCATCATCAAAATGATAGATTTTGCGCCCTAAAATCCTTGCTTCGAGCTGAAAATCTGCTTGGGGCGAAATATGAAAATCTTCTGCTATGAACCGCCCGACACCAGGTGCCAGCGGGCGTTGCAGTGGCGGATGTGTCAGCGACAGCGTTGATTCAAAGGGCAGGGCATCCACCCACTCACCATCGCTGTCCACAGGAATTGCTGCTGGGGCTGGCCAGAACATCCACAGCAACATGCCCATCAGTCCACCAATCAATAACCGTTTCGCCATCACCGCCTCCCCCGTTAGATTGGGCACTTGCCGCAACATGAATTGCTAAGTACCATGATTGCAAAATTAAGCCTTCAAAAATAAGGGACCACGCCGCATGACCACTCGCCCACTGCAACGCGCTCTAATTAGCGTGTCTGATAAAACTGGCCTCGTTGATTTTGCCCGCGCCCTCGCTGCACGCGGGGTCGAGATTCTCTCCACCGGTGGCACGGCGCGGCTGCTGCTTGATCATCAACTCGCAGTCACTGAAGTGGCAGATTATACGGGATTTCCTGAGATGATGGCGGGGCGAGTGAAAACCCTGCATCCACGGATTCATGGCGGCATCTTAGGACGGCGCGGCGTGGATGATCAGGTGATGTATGACCACGACATTCCACCAATTGATCTTGTCGTCGTCAATCTCTATCCCTTTGAACAGGCCATTGCAGTGCCTGACTGCGATCTCGCCACCGCGATTGAGAATATTGACATTGGGGGCCCGACCTTGCTGCGAGCAGCGGCCAAAAACCATGCAGCGGTGACGGTGGTGGTTGATCATGCCGACTATGCTCGGGTGGTGGCGGATCTTGATGCCCATCAGGGACAGGTCAGCGATGCCTTGCGTTTTGATCTTGCGGTGCGGGCTTTTGAGCATACGGCACGCTATGATGCTGCCATTGCCAATGAACTCGGACGACGGCTAGAGCCAGCCGCTGCGATGCCGGTGTTGGCGCGCTCGTTTAGCCTGCACATGCAGCGCCGTCAGAGTCTGCGTTATGGCGAAAATCCACACCAAACGGCGGCGTTTTATATCGAGCCAGGCACCACTGAGCCGTGCATTGCCAATGCCCAACAGCGACAAGGCAAGGAGCTGTCGTACAACAACATCGCCGATGCTGATGCCGCGCTGGAATGTGTCAAACAATTCACTGACAGCCCCGCCTGTGTCATTGTCAAACATGCCAATCCCTGTGGCGTTGCCCAGCGTCCAGCACTGTTTGATGCCTATGATCGCGCCTTTGCCACCGATCCCGAATCAGCCTTTGGTGGCATTATCGCCTTTAATCGCGAACTCGATGAAACCACGGCGCAGGCGATCAGTGCGCGTCAATTTGTTGAGGTGATTATCGCGCCAGCGGTCAGTGCCGGTGCGTGCGCGGTGCTCAGTGAGAAAAAAAATATCCGGCTGTTGACAACGGGACACTGGAACGACAGCGGGTTGCCACGGCTGGATATGAAGCGAGTCACTGGTGGACTTTTGGTGCAAACTGCTGATATTGAACGCAACAAAGAGCTACGCACCGTAACCAAACGCACTCCAAGCGAGCGTGAGTGGCAGGATTTATTGTTCGCGTGGCAGGTGGCAAAGTTTGTTAAATCCAACGCCATTGTTTACGCCCATGAGCGCGTGACCATTGGTGTTGGCGCTGGGCAGATGAGCCGGGTGAATTCAGCACGCATTGCCGCAATTAAGGCTGAGCAGGCGGGATTGACGGTGAATGGCGCGGTGATGGCCTCGGATGCGTTTTTCCCGTTTCGTGATGGCATCGACCAGGCTGCCGCTGTGGGCATTCGGGCGGTGATTCAGCCTGGCGGGTCAATGCGCGATGCGGAGGTGATTGCCGCCGCCGATGAACATGACATTGCAATGGTGTTCACCGGGATGCGGCATTTTCGCCACTAAAAAGCGATCAGGCGATGCCAATTCATCCCACAGCCCTGGTCGAAGACGGAGCACTGATTCATCCGAGTGCTCAGATCGGCCCCTATTGTTTAATCATGGCGGGGGCGCACATCGGCGAGGGTTGTGTTCTTGATAGCGCGGTTCGCGTCGAGGGTGTGACCGATTTAGGACGCTTCAACCGCGTTTGTCACGGTGTGACCCTGGGCAGCGAGCCGCAAGACCTCGGCTTTCGTCCTGAATTATCGCGCCCGTTGGTGATTGGCGATCACAACCATTTTAAGGAAAGCGTCAATATCAGCCGTGGCACCAAGACCGACGCTGGAACACGTATCGGCAGCCATAATTATTTCATGGCATTTAGCCATGTTGGTCACGATTCGATTGTTGGCGATCATAATATTCTCGCCAATGCCGCCACCCTAGCAGGACATGTCGAGCTTGCTCACCACAGCTTTCTTGCTGGGCTGGTTGCTGTGCATCAATTTTGTCGCATTGGCAGCTATTGCATGATCAGCGGTGTTTGCGGAGTGGCACAGGATGTACCGCCCTTTGTGTTAGCCGCTGGCCAGCGGGCGCGGTTTCTGGGACTCAATCAGGTTGGATTGCGTCGCCATGGCTTTGGGCGTGAACAGCGGGCGCGCATCAAAGCGGTGTACCAGTTGTTGTTGCGCACTGGTCTGCCGCGTGCGGAAGCACTAGAACAGGCACAACGCGATTGGCCAGGTGCAGAAACTCAGCTCATCATTGATTTTATCAGTGCTGATCGCCATGACCGCGGGCTGATTCGCGCCAATCGCTAGACGATTTTTTTATAGTCAACCAAGCGAATCGTTGCGATAATCACACCCCTGTGCCAGGTCATTGGCTTTTTCGATTATGGTGTCAAAAATGTCTTTAAAAAAATTGTTTCTGTCGTTGTCAATCATTAGCGTACTGTTATTGATGGTCTTAGGCTTCGCCGCCATTCACCAGATGACGCTGAGCGAGCAGGTCACTGCCGCTAGCAACAACCGTTATCAGTCTTATCTATTAGCCGACGAGTTGCGCCAAAGTTCAGATGATCTCACCCGCCTGGCGCGGACCTATGTGGTCACCGGCGATCCCAAATGGGAAGAGCAATATTTTCAAGTGTTGGCGATTCGCAACGGCGAGGCACCACGCCCGCAGCAATATCACCGCATCTATTGGGATTTTCTCGCCGCTGATCGCCCGCGCCCACGCCCGGACGGTCGGCGCATTGCGCTGCGCGATCTGATGCAACAAGCAGGCTTCACCGCAGAAGAATTTGCCAAACTCAGAGAAGCTGAAAACAATTCTAACACTTTGGTGCATACCGAAACCGTGGCGATGAATGCGGTCAAGGGGTTGTTTGAAGACGCGCAAGGGCGCTTCACCATCCGTCGCGACCCCGACCCAGCCTGGGCGCGTGAGCTGATGCACGATCATGCTTATCATGTCGAAAAAGCCAAGATCATGAAGCCAGTGGATGAATTTTTTGTGTTGCTTGACCAACGCACCGCGCAGGCGATACACACAGCACAACAACAGGCTGAAACTTGGTTGCAATGGCTGATCGGGTTGATCGTGGTCACCTTAGCCGCCATTGTTGGCGGTCTGTGGTTTGGCTATCAGCAGCTCAAGCACACCATCGGTGGCGAGCCACAACTTGTCGCCAGCAGTCTGCAACAAATCACCGATGGCGATCTCAGCCGCCCGCTGACCTCCGCCTCGACCACTAGGAGCATCATGACCGGTGCCGAGGCGATGCGCCTGAGTCTGGTGCGAGCGATCGCCTCGGCTCGCACCACCGCTGAAACCATCAGTGCCGCCGTCACCCAGCTTCATGCCAGTAGCGATGAATCAATGCAGCGCATGAATCATCAGCAACAGGATGCCACACTCATCTCGCAGTCGATGGAGAGCATGGTCGAAACTCTGCGTCATGTAGTACACACCGTTAATGAGGTCACTGAGCTGGCAATCGACACCGACCGCCAAGCGCAAGAGGGCGCGGCGACGGTGATCGCCAACACCCAGTCGATCAACCAGCTTGCCACCGAGATTGAGCGCATTGCGCAGATGATGACCACCTTAGAAACCGACAGCCAAGCGATCTATCAGGTGGTAGATGTGATCAACGCCATCGCCGCCCAAACCAATTTGTTGGCACTCAACGCCGCCATTGAGGCTGCCCGGGCGGGCGAACAGGGGCGCGGCTTTGCAGTGGTTGCTGATGAGGTGCGCACCCTCGCCAGTCGCACCCAAAGCTCGACCAATGAGATTCACGATATGATCGAGCGGCTGCAAAAAAGTGCTCAAGCCGCCAGCAGCGCCATGACCCAAGGTTTAGCGCAGGTGCAAACTGCCTCTGCTCAAGCAGATCAGGCGCGCCAGTCCTTCACCGCAATTTCCAATGCCATTGATGGGCTGAACCGCACCATCAGCACCATGGCACGCAACGCCCAACAGCAAGAAGCCAGCGCCGAACAGATCAACGCCAATGTCAACAGTATCAACAATTCGATTGGTCATTCGGTGTCAGATACCCACAAACTCGCCCAAGCGGCTGAGGCACTGATGACCTCGGCCCGCAATATGCTCAACGACATGGAGCATTTTCATTTGCCCAACGGCAAGGTGTCCTAATTAGCACAGCGGCGGGGGTGTAACCTGCCTTCCGCTACTTCTTAAAAATCAATGTGTTAGTAAGGCTAAAAATTAGGGGTGACACCCGTCGGCGGATTTTAACCGCCAATTCGGTAGCGGAGTTGTTTGCGTAGAAGCTAACCGCCCTATTTTTTCTGATGAACCAAAACTTAATCAACACCTACCTTAAACACCTTGACCAACTGCGCCAGAAAACCGGCAGCCAGAATGAGACCATTCTGCGCGAAGCGTTTAAGGATTTACTCAAAAACTGGGGGCGGCAGATTGATCTGGTGTTCGTCGCTGAATATCCACTCAAGACGACATTTAAGACCAACATCAGCGTTGATGGGGCGCTGTTGCAGGAATTGCGGCTGCCGCTGGGCTTTTGGGAGGCCAAAGATGTTGGCGATGATCTCGATGCCGAGGTGCGCAACAAATTTGCCAAAGGTTATCCACAAGATAACATCCTGTTCACCAATGATCAGACCGCGATTTTGTGGCAAAACCGTGAGGAAGTCGCCCGCTGTTCAATGACTGATCCAGCGGAACTGGAGCCGCTGATCACCCGCTTTTTTGCTTTCGAGCGTCCCGAGATCGCCAGCTTTCGCGCTGCCGTTGCCCAATTCAAAACTGATCTGCCAGCGGTGTTAGAGGCACTGCGCGGCATGATCGACGCACAAGAGCAAAATAACGCCAACTTTCGCGACCAATTCCAGCAGTTTCTTGCCCACGCCAAACACAGCATTCACCCCCATCTTACAAATACTGATGTGCGCGAGATGTTGATCCAGCACATTCTCACCGAGGATATTTTTGGGCGGGTGTTTGATGACAGCGATTTTCACCGCCTCAACCACATTGCCAGCAAACTTTATGCACTTGAAGCCGAATTTTTTGTTGGCGCATTAAAAAAACAAACGCTGAAAGGTTTAGAACCCTATTATGCTGCCATTCGCACCGCCGCCAGTCAGATTGCCAGCCACAGCGAAAAGCAGACTTTTTTGAAAGTCATCTACGAAAATTTTTATCGAGTGTACAACCCCAAAGCCGCAGATCGGCTGGGGGTGGTGTATACGCCGAATGAAATCGTGCGCTTTATGATTAACAGCGCCGACTGGCTGTGTGAAAAGCACTTTGGGCGTTGCCTGATTGATCCCAATGTCGAAATTCTCGACCCCTGCACCGGTACCGGCACTTATATCTGCGAATTATTGGAACATTTTCGCGGTCAGCCAGCAAAACTAAAATACAAATATCTCCACGAATTGCACGCCAACGAAGCGGCAATCCTGCCCTATTACATCGCTAACCTCAACATTGAGGCGACCTATGCTGCGATCACCGGTCAATATGAAGATTTTAATAATCTGTGCTTTATTGACACCCTAGACAACATCGGGGCGCATATCCAAATGACCGGCACCACTGGTGATTTATTTGGTGCGATCAGTGAAGAAAATGTGGTGCGCTTGAAACGCCAAAACACCAAAAAAATCAGCGTGATTATTGGTAATCCGCCGTATAACGCCAATCAAGCCAATGAAAACGATAACAACAAAAATCGCGTGTATCCAGAAATTGATAAACGGATTAAAGAAACTTACATCGCCGCCAGCACTGCGCAAAAAACCAAGCTCTATGATATGTATGCGCGGTTTTTTCGTTGGGCAAGTGATCGTTTAAGTGATGATGGTATTTTGGCGTTCATTACCAACCGCAGTTTTATCGATAGCCGAACTTTTGATGGCTTTCGTAAAATGGTGGCTGAAGAGTTTAATGAATGTTGGATTGTTGACCTTGGCGGGGATTGGAAAAGAAAAGATGACCCTCATGCCTGCGGTGGCAATGTTTTTGGTATTGGCACTGGCGTTGCGATTGCGTTTTGGGTAAAAACTTCGGCAAAGAAAAAAACATCGGCTAAAATTCGATATTGCTATGTCAATCAATTTGCAACAATCGCGGCAGATAAATTAACTTGGCTAGCGCAAAATTCTATATCAGAT
>SKYD01000157.1 GCA_007128075.1 Thiorhodovibrio sp. | reverse complement strand
TGGTCGAGCGTCCGATCCAGCAGCCTGAGCTGTTTACGCAGGCATTGACCCATCGCAGTGCCAGCAGCGAAAACAATGAGCGGTTGGAGTTTTTAGGCGATGCCCTGTTGGGGTTTGTCATTGCCGAGACCCTGATGCACCGCTTTCCCGAGGCTGATGAGGGGGCGTTAAGTCGGGCGCGCGCCAGTCTGGTCAAACAGGAGGCGTTGGCAGCGCGGGCGCGTGCGCTTAAACTCGGCGATCAACTGCGTCTCGGCTCTGGTGAATTACGCACTGGCGGCTACACCCGTGACTCGATTCTTGCCGATGCCTTTGAGGCACTGTTAGGTGCCTATTATCTCGACCAAGGCTTTGCCGCCGCCGAGCGTTTAATCCTGCGGCTGTTTGCTGATCCGCTGGCGGCGGTCAGTGAGGCACCGAAAAAAGACCCAAAAACACGATTGCAAGAATATCTGCAAGGGCTGCATTTGAATTTACCCGAATATGAGGTGGTTGCCACCACTGGCAAACAACACGATCAGCGGTTTACTGTGCGCTGCCGGCTGCTCAATTCAACCACCGAGACCCTCGGCGAGGGCACCAGCCGCCGTCGTGCTGAACAGCAGGCCGCCAGCCACATGCTCGAACTGCTGACTGGGCACTTGCGTCATGGCTAATCGCTGCGGTACGCTCGCCATCGTCGGTCGCCCCAATGTCGGCAAATCCACGCTGCTCAATCGGCTGCTGGGTCAAAAATTGGCGATCACCTCGCACAAAGCGCAAACCACGCGCCATGCTATTCTTGGCATTAAAACCCGCGCTGAGGGGCAGTTGCTGTTTGTTGACACACCTGGACTGCATCAGCGCGGTGACGGGGCTCTCAACCGCTATCTCAACCGCGCTGCGCGCAGTGCCTTGGCTGAGGTCGATGCGATTGTGTTCGTGGTTGAGGCGTTAAAATTCAACGCCGAGGATCAACTCGCGCTCACGGCGGTTGCCGAGACCGGGGTGCCAATCTTGGCGGCAGTCAACAAGGTTGATCTTGTCGAGGATAAATCGGCTCTGCTGCCCTATCTGGAGACTTTGGCAACGCATCATCATTTTGCTGCGCTCATTCCAATCTCCGCCCGTCGCGGTGAACAGCTCGATACCTTAGAGACTCATGCGCTTGCGCTGTTGCCAGAAGGCGACAATTTGTTTCCAGAAGATCAGCTCACTGATCGCTCAGCGCGCTTTCTTGCCGCTGAGTTGCTGCGCGAACAATTGGTGCAACGCTATGGCGATGAGCTGCCCTATCGCACATCGGTGTCGATTGAATCTTTTCAGGAACAGGACGGGTGCTATCGGATTGGTGCCTTGATTTGGGTCGAGCGCGACAGCCAAAAAGGGATTATTATCGGTCAGGGCGGAGGCGCACTCAAAGCCACTGCCAGCCAAGCGCGGCAAGAGATGCAGAAATTATTTGGCTGTGCGGTGCATCTCACGGTGTGGGTGAAGGTCAAGCAAGGCTGGAGCAGCAACGCCACCGTGCTTGCCAGTTTAGGATACGATTAGTGTTATGAGCCACTCCATACAACTAGGGGTCAACATTGACCACATCGCCACCCTGCGCCAAGCGCGTGGCACCCGCTATCCTGAGCCGATTCATGCCGCGCTGATTGCCGAACAAGCGGGCGCTGATAGCATCACCCTGCACCTGCGCGAGGATCGGCGGCATATTCAAGAGCGCGATGTCGCGCTATTGCGCGAGACCTTAACCACGCGGATGAATCTGGAGATGGCAATGACCCCAGACATGGGGGCGATTGCTGCCAAGATTCAGCCCAGCGACTGCTGTTTGGTGCCAGAGCGGCGAGCTGAATTAACCACTGAAGGTGGGCTCGATGTTGCCGGTCAGCAAGCGCAATTGACCGATTTTTGTGCCGAGTTAAAAATGGTGGGAGTGCGGGTGTCGTTGTTTATCGATGCCAATCCAGTGCAGGTCGAGGCCGCAGCGGCAGTGGGCGTGCCAGTGATTGAGCTGCATACCGGGCGTTATGCGGATGCCAAAACCCAAGGCGAACAGCAATCTGAGTTCAAGCGGCTGTGTGCAGCGGCCAGCACCGCCCACGCGCTGGGATTACAGGTTAACGCAGGCCATGGTTTGCATTATCATAATGTCCAAGCCATTGCTGCCATCCCTGAAGTGCGCGAGCTAAACATTGGTCACGCCATCATCGCCCGCGCACTGTTTACTGGACTGGAAACCGCTGTCCGTGAGATGAAAGGCTTGATGACCAGATGCCGCGAATAGAGTCCTGGCGAGCTTGGCTGTTCGCTCTTAAATCACTTCACTGAATCAGATAATACATTATGGATACGACATCGGATCAGATCGCCGAGCGCAAATATAATTTTGATGTCGTGCGCTGGTTTACCATCATGGCGGTGGTTTATCTAGTGCTAGGTGCTGCCATTGGGGTGTATATCGCCTCCGAACTTGCTTGGCCAGCACTCAATTTCGACAATCCCTACATCTCCTTCGGTCGCTTGCGGCCGCTGCATACCAACACCGTCATTTTCGCCTTTGGTGGCTGTACCCTGATGGCAACGGCATTCTATACCGTCCAGCGCACCTGCGGCACGCCGTTGTGGAGCGAGAAGCTGGCGCGTTTTACCTTCTGGGGCTGGAATGCGGTGATTGTGTTAGCGGCGATTACTCTGCCCTTGGGGTTCACCCAATCTAAAGAATATGCTGAATTAGAATGGCCGATTGATATTCTAATTGCAGTGGTGTGGATTGCCTTTACTTTAAATTTTATTATGACCATCGCCATTCGCAAAACCAAGCACATTTATGTGTCAAATTGGTTTTTTCTCGGCATGATGGTGATGATTATTTATCTGCATGTCGTCAATAGCTTGGCGATTCCTGTGGGATTGTTTAAATCCTATTCGCTATTTTCTGGGGTGCAGGATGCGATGATTCAATGGTGGTGGGGGCATAATGCGGTCGGCTTTTATCTCACCGCTGGCTTCCTCGGCATCATGTATTATTTTGTCCCTAAACAAGCCAATCGCCCGGTTTATTCCTATCGCTTATCGGTGATTCATTTCTGGGCGTTGATGTTTGGCTATGTGTGGCTGGGGGCGCACCATCTGCACTACACCGCGCTGCCTGACTGGACTGGCTCCTTGGGTGCGGCGGTGTCGCTGGCGATGATCATCCCCTCTTGGGGTGGCGCAGTCAATGGAATGATGACGCTATCGGGTGCCTGGGATAAGCTACGCACCGATTATGTGTTGCGCTTTCTAATCATCGCCCTGGCGTTCTATGCCATGTCCACCTTTGAGGGGCCGGTGATGGCGCTCAAAACCGTCAATGCACTCTCGCATTACACCGACTGGACGATTGGGCATGTCCACTCAGGCGCGTTAGGCTGGGTTGCGGGGATTTCGATTGGCGCGATCTACCATCTAATGACCCGGCTGTGGCATACCAAAATGTGGTCAGAAAAGCTAATCAATGTCCATTTCTGGCTCGCCACTATCGGCACGGTGCTTTATATCATCTCAATGTGGGTTGCGGGGATCATGCAGGGGCTGATGTGGCGTGCTTATGATAGCTTTGGCACCCTTGCCTACACTTTCATCGAATCAGTCGCTGCTATGCACCCCTATTATGCGATGCGTGCAATTGGTGGGACGCTGTTTTTCTTAGGTGCAGTGGTCATGCTGTTTAATGTGCTGATGACCGTGCTGCAATCGCATCTTGGTGGCCATCTGCGCCAGGCGCGAGCAGGCACCCTGGCTCCAGCTTCCGCTTAAACTTCAGAGGATTCAAGCCCATGGCTAATGTCAACGCACCACGCGGAATCCAGGCGTTTTTAGAGCAGCACATTCTTGCTCTGTTGATTGTCACCGCACTGGTGTTATCCATCGGTGGCTTGGTCGAGATCGTGCCATTGTTTTACCTCAAAAGCACCGAAGAGGCGAACCAGTTTCCTGAAATCGTCTGGGAGCAGGTGGGGGTAACACCAATTGTCACCGTCGATGCGGAAGGTAACAAGCAATGGAACTGGCAGCCCGGGGACGGGATTCGCCCCTATACAGCGCTGGAACTTGCCGGGCGCGACATCTATCAGCGTGAAGGCTGTTATCTGTGTCATTCACAGCAAGTGCGCCCGTTTCGTGATGAGCGCGAACGCTACGGCCATTATTCGCTGGGCTCGGAATCGATGTTCGACCATCCGTTTCAGTGGGGATCAAAACGCACCGGTCCTGATCTGGCACGCTTAGGTGGAAAATATTCTGACACCTGGCATCGTCAACATCTCTACGATCCGCGGGCTTTGGTGCCTGAATCGATCATGCCCGCTTATCCGTGGCTGGATCAGCGCATGGTTAAAACCAATCGGATGCGCTGGCGGATGCTCGGACTGCGGGCGATTGGTGTGCCGTACAGCGATGAGGATATTCGCCATGCACCAGAAATAGTTGCCAACAAAACTGAGATGGATGCGGTGGTGGCCTATTTGCAGGTGCTTGGCACCATGGCAACCCTTCAGCCCGGCGTGGATTATCGGCAATAGCGATGAGTGACTATTTCTACACTGACTGGGCGGCAATGACCGCAGCCGATTGGGTGGGCACTGTTCTCACCGTGGTGATCTTTGTGGTGCTGTCGTTGATTTATTTTCATGTATTCCGCCCCCGCAACAAAGAGCGGCTAGAATCCTATAAGCATATTCCGTTTGACAACGACGGGGATTTTGGAGAACACCATGGCGGGAACTAATTTATTTCCAGGCGAAAACAACACGGGGCATTTCTGGGACGATAATCTGCGTGAACTGACCAATCCGCCGCCCAAATGGTGGATGATTGCGTTCTGGGTGTCGATTGCTTGGTGGGTTGTGTATGGGGTGCTGTATCCGATGTGGCCCACTCCGTGGTGGAAACTCGACCAAACCGAGCAAGAATTTACCCCCGGTGTGCTGGGCTGGAGCTCAATCCAAGAATATCACCGTGGCATGGCACAGGTTGAGCAGGTGCGGGCGCAATATGAGGAGCGCGTCGCCCAGTTGAGTGCCGCCGAGATTCTACAAGACTCCAAGCTGTTGCAATACACCCTCGCCTCCGCCAAGGTGTTGTTTGGCGATAATTGCGCCGCCTGTCACGGCAGCGGTGGCCAGGGCAATCCAGGCTATCCAGTGCTGGCAGATGACGATTGGCTCTATGGTGGCAAATTGGACACCATCATCTACAGCATTACCCATGGGCGGCAGGGCAACATGCCAGCCCATGAAAAAATTCTCAGCCGCGAACAGGCCGAGCAGCTTGCCCACTTTGTGGTTGATCTTAGCAACGGCAAGCCAGGTGCCGAAGACGACTGGGCGTTATTCAATGCCCGTGGCTGCGGTGCCTGTCATGGCGCCAAAGCCAATGGAGTGATCAATCAGCTCCCGGATGGCACCATCATCACCGTTGGCGCCGCAAATCTCACCGACAGCATCTGGCGTTTTCGGCCTGGTGGCTATGAGAGTGCCTTTCACACCATTCTCTATGGTGTCAACCAATCAGGAGTTGAACAAACCCGCGTTGCAGTCATGCCCGCCTTTGGCAGTGCCGAGGGGCGACTGGATACCAACCAAATCAAGAAACTTGCGGTGTATGTGCATCAGCTTGGTGGTGGGCAATAGTCGGCGGATTTTTGTTATTGGGTTAAGCCCCACAAGACACGCCCGCTTCACTAAAAGTTGCCATTTGTTGATGTAGCGCACAAGCAAGGCGCAACACTGGCACTGCCACCGCCGCGCCACTGCCCTCACCAAGCCGCAACTGTAAATCAAGAATCGGTGTCAAGCCCAGTGCTTGCGCCATAGCTCGATGCCCCTGCTCGACTGAGGCATGACCTAACAGCATCCAACTCTCGGCACCAGGACACAAACGCATCGCTGCCAATGCGGCGGCTGAACTGATGAAACCATCGAGCAAGATCGGTATGCCCTGTTGGGCGCAATGGATATAAGCACCGGCGAGCGCGGCGATCTCAAAGCCACCCAAGCATCTTAGTACCTCAAGTGGATCATTGAACGCTGCTTGATGACGCTGCAATGCTTGTGACACCAGCGCACATTTGCGGCGATGGGTGGCGAGATCAATGCCAGTTCCAAAGCCCACCAGCGTTTCCGCTGGCTGCTCAAGATAGGCACAGCCCAATGCTGCTGCCGAGGTGGTATTGCCGATGCCCATCTCGCCGCCGATAAACAGATCAGTATGGGCAGTTTTGGCACGCTCTGCCGCTGCGCGTCCACTTGCCAGCGCTTGCTGTAACTGGGTATCAGTCAGCGCAGGTTCGAGTGCCAGATGCGCGGTCGATGGGGCGATCAGCTCATGGCGCACCGCAGGATGGGCAGGCACCGGAGCGAGCGTGCCTAACACGATCAGTTCCCATTCAGCCGCCAAGGCAGTTGCCAGCACACTAATTGCCGCTCCGCCATGTGCCATGTTGCTGACCATCTGCGCAGTGACATCTTGAGGAAATGCTGAAACACCATCAGCGGCAATGCCATGATCAGCAGCAAACACGCTAATCCACAGGCGTTCTAGTCGTGGATCGTCGCGCCCTTGCATTCCCGCCAGCCGCACTGCAAGTGTCTCAAGTTGGCCTAGCGCGCCTGGCGGTTTGGTTAATTGCTTTTGGCGCGCCCAAGCAGCATTGATTGCATCATTGTCAATAGCCGCTGCCGGTGCGTACATCCAGTGTTGGTCGATCATTTTTTCCCTCAAAAAAATAAATAATTATCAGCGAGTTAAGTTTTTTCAAACTGAAGCAACTCATCTAGTAACAGATTGCAAATTAAAACACTTTGCTTATAACCTTCACAATCAATTAAAAAATTGTAGCTGATATTCTTCAGCGCATACTGTAATGACTTGCAGTGCCATAAAATATTTTGTTTTATCAGTTTTGAACGCTGTCGTCGCAATGACTTCCTCTAATAATTTTTGTAATTGATGACTTTTACTATAAGCGCCAAATTGACTTTTGGTTTCTAAAAGATGCTTGAACAATAATTCGAGCATTTGCTGGTAATGAAAACACTCAATTGAGCAATCTTTAATCTCAGTCGTTGCCAAAGCATCAATTGCAACCGCATGTTGCCATGCTTTACCCGCTAAGTTTTCAAGATTTTTAAATTGGTTCAATTTCTCTCGGTACATTGCATCATCTCATGGACATTTTGATATTGTATTAAGATCAAGATACAATTGCATTATAGCCGACTAACTTGATATCCAGACATCGGCTTTTTTCCTTATGAAGCGTATTGCGTTTTTGGCAGATGAAAAAATGAAATGATGCGATCCGTTCTTTTTTGTAGCGACTTAAGAGCTGAATGCAATCGTTTTTTTAATTCTTTTTTATTCTTAATTGTCTGCCGCCCGAGACATTTATCTTTAATTTCCTCCCAGACATGCTCATCTGGATTCATTTCAGGACTATATGCTGGCAACAAATAAATGCGTATTTTATGGTGGTTTCTGGCGACAAACTTTCGAACCGCTTTTGAGGTATGAAAAGACGC
>SKYD01000001.1 GCA_007128075.1 Thiorhodovibrio sp. | reverse complement strand
TAGAGCCAGCCGAAATCATCAACGCTCTGTTGGCACCGCGCCTTCTCGATGGAGTGGCGGTGCTGCTGACTGCTGGTCCCACCCATGAGCCACTCGATCCAGTGCGCTTTATCGGCAATCGCAGTTCGGGGCGCATGGGCTTTGCACTGGCTGAGGCACTGACTGCCGCTGGTGCCAGCGTGACCTTGGTTGCTGGTCCAACGCAAATCAAACCGCCGCCGGTTGCCGAGCTGATTGCGGTCACCACCGCCGAGCAGATGTATCAGGCGGTGATGCAGCGGATCGCCCAGCAGCGCATCTTCATTGCTGCTGCTGCTGTTGCCGACTATCGACCACAGACGGCTGCTGCACACAAGATCAAAAAAACCGCCACCACACTGCATCTTGAACTGGTGCGCAATCCCGATATTTTAGCTGCGGTGGCCGCCTTGCCGACACCGCCTTTCACTGTCGGCTTTGCTGCTGAAACCGAGCAGCTTGAAACCCAAGCGCGGCTTAAATTGCAAACCAAAAGACTCAACATGATCGCTGCCAATCTGGTTAGCGGGGCGCAAGGTGGTTTTGAGCGCGAGGACAATGCGCTCACTGTGCTCTGGGCGGATGGCCGCCAAGACTTTGCGCTCACTGCCAAGCGCGATCTCGCCCACGCCCTCACTGCTTTAATTGCCGAACGCTATGCTGCATCCCTTACAGGTTAAACGACTTGACCCCCGTCTTGGCGGCGAATTTCCGCTGCCAACCTATGCCACCTCCGGCTCTGCGGGGCTGGATTTGCGGGCGATGCTCAAAGCACCGTTGACGCTCGATCCCGGCGCGACCAGGCTGATCCCCACCGGGCTGGCGATCTATATTGCCGATCCCAAAGTCGCCGGGCTGATCGTGCCGCGCTCCGGGCTTGGGCATCGTCATGGCATTGTGCTGGGCAATCTGGTCGGGCTGATCGACTCTGATTATCAGGGTGAGCTGTTGATTTCGTGCTGGAATCGCAGCACCCAACCCTTTACACTTGAGATTGGCGAACGCCTCGCACAACTGGTTTTGGTGCCGGTGTTGCAGGCGAGTCTGCAACTGGTCGATGAATTCACTGCCACCCAACGCGCACAGGGCGGGTTTGGTCATAGCGGGCGCGATTAAATTCAAGCATTGGGGGACACCATGGCGGCGCGCAAACCATCTGATAACACAACTCCGCCACCACCTCAGCCGTTAACCCGTGAGTGGGTGATCGGCTTTGGGATCATCGCAGTTTTAATCATCGCCGCGCTGGCACTGCAAACCGCATTCGCACTCCAGCATGAGCGCACCCTTCGCAGCGAACAGGTGAACACGCTCACCGCCACTGCGGTCAGCCAAATTCGCGCCCGCGAACAAGATTTCACCCAACTATTGCGCGGCTGGTCAACCGATGAGCGATTGCGCACCACCTTTGAACATGCCGATCAGGTCGATTTTCAAGCCCAAGAAGCACTGTTAGCCCAGCGCATCCCCAATGTGCGCTCGGTGCATCTCATTCGTGTCGAGTCCGGCGCGGCTGGCGAGCAGTTGCTGCTCTCTGATGATCGCCAACTTAGCTATGCCGGCGTTGATCTGGTGCGCGAGGTGCGGCGCAGTGGCCAGGTGTCGCGGCTGGAAGTGCATCGCGTCAACCATGAAGATGAGCATTTGGCAATCGCTGGCCCGGTGTTGGGGCGCGATCAGAGCACCGTGCTGGGGGTGATCCATCTCATGCTGCCCGTAAACGCTTTGCCGCTGCCCGTCGCCCAAAACAATGTTCAATTTGTGTTGCAACAGAGCAGCGGAGGATCGACCATTGGTATCTGGCCCAAGGGCGCTGCTGATCCATCCGCCACCGCTTTGGTGGCAACACAGCCGATCCCGCGCAGCAGTTTGCAGATGTTGGCGTGGCAACCCACGCCGGAAATGATTGATGCCGCGCTGTTATTGCCGTCGCTGATTGTTGGCGCGGTGGTGCTGGCGCTGGGCGCATTGGTGTTGTATTTTGTCGCACAGGCGCAGCAGCGACGACTCGCCGCCGAGGTGGAGAAGCTCTGTGAGGCGGTGGTGGTGCTTGAGCGCCAGCAACCGCCGCCTAAGCGCAACATCCGCGCCCGTGAATTAAAACCGCTCGATGAGGTGTTAGAGCATTTCGCCCACCAGTTGGCAGTCGCCAAGCCCGCCCCTGGATTGCCACCAGCCCAGCCGCTGGCACCGCCAATGGATGATGATCTGGATTTAGATCTGGAAACGGCCACCACCGCCCCGCCACTGACCAAATCTCTCGCAACGGAACCGCCACTGAGTCCGCCCTCAGAACGACTTGGCACCGTGCCGGCGCGCATCTTTCGTTCCTATGATATTCGCGGGCTGGTGGGCAGCGAAATCAACGAAGAGCTAATGAATCTGCTGGGACGAGCAGTAGGCACCGATTCGCAAGAGCTGGGCAGCAGTGCGGTGTTGATCGGGCGCGATCAACGCCCCAGCAGCGGCGGCTTTGCTCAGGCATTAGGCGAGGGCTTGCGTGCCAGTGGCTGCGATATTATTGATCTAGGCGTGTTGCCCACCCCGGTGCTCTACTACGCCAGCCACCTTGCTGGCAACATCTCGGCGGCGATGGTCACTGCCAGCCACAATCCTGCCGAATACAACGGGCTAAAATTGGTTTTTGCTGGCCAATCAGCCACCCCGCTCAACATCGCCAAACTGCGCCAGCGGCTTCAGCAGGGACAATTTAGCAGCGGCGAGGGCAGTTATCGTGAACAATCTGTACTGGCAGATTATTTTGATGAGCTAGAGCAAGACATCCGGCTGGCACGGCCGCTGAAAGTGGTCATCGACTGCGGCTTTGCCACCCCGGCACTGCTGGCGCCCAAGCTGTTTCGTGCCTTTGGTTGCGAGGTGATCGAGCTGCGCTGCGATCTCAACGACGAGCGCACCGGATTAGAAATCTCCAACCCTGCTGATCCCAGCGAACACCAGCGAATTGCTGAACAGGTGTTGGCGCACGGTGCTGATATCGGGTTTGGCTTTGATGGCGATGGCGACCGCTTAGGGGTTGTCGATTCGCAGGGGCAGTTTATTAGCACCGATCGCATTCTCATGGTGTTCGCCAATGATTTGCTCGCTCGGCTGCCGGGCAGCAACATTGTGTTTGATGTCAAATGCAGTCGCCATCTGGCAGAGTTTGTTAAACGCCAGGGCGGCACGCCGCTGATGTGGAAATCAGGGCATGCCTTAATTAAAGAAAAACGCGCCGAGCTTAACGCCCCATTAGCCGGCGAATACAATGGCCATATCATGTTCGCCGACCGCTGGAATGGCTTTGATGATGCTTTTTATGCCGGAGCACGGCTGTTGGAAATTCTCGCCCTCGACCCCCGATCCAGTCACGATATATTTGCTGAATTTACCGTTGGCATCAGCACCCCTGAGCTGGTGATCCCGCTGAAAATTGGTGAGGATCAGAATGCGATGGAGATGATCTTAGAAACCAAAAATCGGCTCAGCGGGGTGCAGGTTGATACCACCGACGGGCTAAGAATTGATACCGGCAAAGGCTGGGGGCTGGTGCAGACTTCTAACAACAGCCCGGGGCTGGTGTTTCGCTTTGAGGCCGACAATGAGGCGATGCTCAAAAAGATCCAAGATCTGTTCCGTCGCATGATGCAAGCGGCGACACCTCACCTTGAGTTACCGTTTTAAAACCGCTGTTGTATTCGTTGATTTGTGTTTAAGGCTCGCACCTGCCCGGCGTTGCTGATTGCTGCCACCGCTTCTGGCCAAGGCAAGACCACGCTGGTTGCCGCCTTGGCGCGGTGGCATCACCGCCAGGGCCGTCGGGTGCGGGTGTTCAAGACGGGACCGGATTTTTTAGATCCGATGATTCTCGCCTGCGCTGCTGCAACCGAGGTCGAGCCGCTGGATTTGTGGATGGTCGGTGCCCAACATTGCCAGCGCAAGCTCTATGCCGCTGCTCAGGATGCAGACCTGATTCTCATTGAAGGCGCGATGGGGCTGTTTGATGGTGTGCCGAGCAGTGCGGATTTGGCGCAAACGCTGGGAATTGCCGTGGCGGGGCTGATTGATGCCCGTGGCATGGGGCAGACCTTTGGTGCCTTGGCATTGGGGCTGGCGCGCTATCGCCCCGCGCTGCACTGGCACGGGATCATCGCCAATCGGGTGGCAAGCGACCGCCATGCCCAGATGCTGCGCCAGGGCTGCCTGCCAGAACTGCCGCTGTTGGCACTGGTGCCACGCCTGCCAGCCGCGGCGAGCTTGCCCAGTCGTCATCTTGGGCTGGTGCAGGCGGCTGAATTGGCAGATTTAACCCGCCGTCTCGATGCTGCCGCTGATGCACTCAACGACAGTGCGTTGACACAATTGCCGCCGTCAATCAACATTGATCCACCACTATCTATTGACCCCTTGCCACCCCTGTTAGCGGGGCGGCATATTGCTGTCGCCCGTGATGCCGCGTTTTCATTTTTATATCCCGATAATCTGCGTTTATTAACTGAGCTTGGGGCGCGGCTGAGTTTTTTCTCGCCGCTGGTCGATCACAGCGTCAACGCCGACGCGCTCTATCTGCCCGGCGGCTATCCTGAGCTGCATTTGTCCACACTGGCGGCAAATCAGGCGCTGCACCATTCGATACGCGCCCATGCGACAGCAGGGCGACCGATTTATGCTGAATGTGGCGGGATGCTCTATCTGCTGGAATCGCTGACCGATCATCATGGCACCACAGCGGCATTGCTGGGTCTGTTGCCCGGTCAGGCGACCATGCAGCCGCGCTTGGTCGGCTTGGGGATGCAGTCGTTGGATACGCAATGCGGCTGTCTGCGCGGTCACAGCTTTCATCATTCGCGACTGGAAAGCCCACTGACCCCGACCCAGTATGCCCAGCGTCAACATGGCAGCCACCTCGGCGAGGCCTGGTACCAACAGGGCGCGATTCGAGCCAGCTATCTGCATTTGTATTTTTATTCCGCACCTAAAGCAGCGGCAGCGTTGTTTTTGCCTTAAAACACCAACATCGCATCGCCATAGCTAAAAAAGCGATACTGTTGGGCGACGGCATGGCGGTATGCTGCCATCACTGGGGCATGGCCCGCAAAAGCCGACACCAGCATCAGCAAAGTCGATTGCGGCAGATGAAAGTTGGTGATCAGGGCATCGACCACCCGAAACGGGTCGCCGGGGCGGATAAACAAGCGGCTATCGCCACAAAAGGGTTGCAGTTGTCCAGAACTGGCGGCAGTTTCTAGGCTACGCACCGAGGTCGTGCCCACCGCCACCACTCGTCCACCGCGTGCTTTGGTCGCGGCAATCTGTTCGCAAACCTCAGCACTCACTTTGAGCCATTCGGCGTGCATCTGGTGGTCAGCTAAATGCTCCACCCGCACCGGCTGAAAAGTTCCCGCCCCCACATGCAAGGTCACCTCCGCCCGTTCAATGCCACATGCGTGCAACTGCGCCAGCAGCGGGGCATCAAAATGCAGCCCAGCGGTTGGCGCGGCCACCGAACCAGCATATTGCGCAAACACTGTTTGATAACGATCTTGATCAAGCGGTTCATCGGCGCGCTGAATGTAAGGCGGCAATGGGGTGTGACCATAGTGGTTGAGCAAGTCGGTGAAATCGGCGGCGATGGGACATAACCGAAAAAACTCACCCTCACGACCCGTGAAAATAAGCGCGGGCTGCCCTGATAGATGCAGCGGCATCCCAACACGCAATGGCTTATTGGAACGCACCAGCGCCAGTGCGCAGCCGTCATCCAACAGCCGTTCGATTAAAATCTCCACCTGCCCGCCACTGGGCTTGGTTGCCAGCAGCCGCGCTGGAATGACCTTGGTGTTATTAAACACCAGCAGATCGCCAGGGCGCAGCAGTTGGGGCAAATCAACAAATAGACGATCGGTCACCGCGCCCGATTGACGATTGAGCGTCAACAATCTGCTGGCACTGCGTTGCGCCAGCGGACGCTGTGCGATCAATTGTGGTGGCAGGTCATAATCAAAATCTGTGCGTTGCATCACGGTCTCAGCGATCTGATCAGTTGTAATATAGACTCATTAGCTCGCCGTCTGTTGGCGAGCGGGATTTGAACACGCCGACGCTGAGCCGTCGAGCAGGCAGCATGGCATTATCGAATTTAATTAATACTTTTGGCAGCGATTTATTGCGTCGTTACGGCACCCGGGTGCATAAACTGGCGGTTCATGCCGGTTTTACCTGCCCCAACCGCGACGGCAGCAAAGGACAAGGCGGGTGCAGTTTTTGTAACAACGACTCCTTCAGCCCCCATGCCCGCAGCCTGCCATCGGTTGCCGAGCAACTCGCCTGTGGGCGCACCGTGTTGCCTAAACGCACTGGTGCGCGGCTGTATCTTGCCTATTTCCAAGCCTACACCAATACCTATGATACTGTGCAGCGACTGAGCACCCTGTACCGCCAGGCGTTGTCTGAACCGGATGTGATTGGGCTGTCAGTGGGCACGCGCCCCGATTGTGTGCCGATGCCAGTGCTGGATTTATTAGCCAGTCTGCGTGCCGAGGGCTATGAAATCTGGCTAGAGCTGGGGCTACAATCTGCCGATGATCACACCTTAGCCCGCGTTCAGCGCGGTCATCTGTTTGCTGACTATCAACAGGCAGTGGTTGCCGCCCGCCAACGCGGGATCGCAGTATGCACCCATCTGATCATCGGGCTGCCTGGTGAAGGACGCGCTGCCGCGCTCAACAGCCTAGAGCAGGTATTGGCGCTGGGCGTTGATGGGTTAAAATTCCATCCGTTGCATGTGGTACAGCGCACCCTGTTGGCGACTCAGTGGCGTGCTGGAGAGTATCAACCGCTGGCGCTTGACGACTATCTTGAGATCGCCGCCGATCTCATCGAACATACCCCGCGTTCAGTGGTGTTTCATCGGCTCACCGGCACCGCCTCGCCTGAAATTTTACTGGCACCTGCGTGGTGTGCTAAAAAATGGCTGGTGCTCAATGGCATTGAACAGACGCTGCGTCGTCGCGGCACCGCTCAGGGCAGTGCCAATGCAAAAGCCACCTGACGACAGAGCCGCCCCAATTCGCTGACTTGGTGCAGTGTCGGTGACTCACCAGCATCCAAGCGCGCCCGCCAATCATCTAACTGTTGATCGAGAAATGTTAGCAATTTTAGAGCGCAGCGGTCACAATCTCCGTTGCAAACCAACGCTTGCGGATCATCAAAAGGCAAGGTGGCTCGCGCCTGAGCAATCAATGCTCGCATGGCAAGCGCGGGGCTGGGTTTGCGGGGTGGTGGCATCGCAATCAACAAATTCTTGCCAGAATCGACTAAAACTACAAGCCCCGCCCTTCAAGGCGGGGTGGGTATTGATTATACGGTGGCATTTAGTATATAGTGTCCACACGGACGGGTCTAACCCGCCATTTGGCAAATCCGTCTGCGCAAAGTACCAGAACAGCTCTCAGATTGCTCGCGTGGGCAACCGCAATCCGAAAGGTAGGGCAAACCTGAAGTAAGGCATTGGATGTCTCTGCTGTGAGATCAAAACACCAGTGCCGGGTTGGGATGCCAACCTCATTAGACGAAG
>SKYD01000042.1 GCA_007128075.1 Thiorhodovibrio sp. | reverse complement strand
CGGCGGGTTTTAGTCGTTGAAGACAACCCAGCAAATTGTGCCATAATCCGCGCTATTCTGGAGCGTATTGGCATGGTGGTGACCATTGCCGAACATGGTCAAGCGGCATTGGAAAAAATCGAGACCAGCGGACTGGAGAGCTGGGATCTAATTTTGATGGATATTCAGATGCCCATACTCGATGGACTGCAAACCACACAGCGCATTCGTGCCCGTGCAGATGGTGCCAAAATGCCGATTATTGGGCTGAGCGCCAATGCCCGTGCTGAGGACACAGCAGAGTCGCTGGCGGCGGGGATGAATGCCCATCTTGCCAAACCCATTGATCCACCGCGTCTATTTCAAGAGCTTGCGCAGTGGTTAACCCCACCCGCCGCGAGCGATGACCACCCAGCAACGGAAACACCACCGCCAGCTTTGTTATCACCCGAAGAGCGCACCA
This sequence comes from Thiorhodovibrio sp., assembly GCA_007128075.1. GTDB lineage: Bacteria > Pseudomonadota > Gammaproteobacteria > Chromatiales > Chromatiaceae > Thiorhodovibrio_B. Next base: position 7,198 of record SKYD01000042.1, on the reverse strand, counting down.
TCCTTGCCGAACAGCTCGATGCCCTGCATCGCCTAGCGACCATCTGCGATACCGAGCTAGAAGATCAATTCAAAGCCTGCCGCCCACAGCTAGAATCTGCTTTGCCAGCCGAGGACATCGCCGCCATCGCGCATCTTATCGAGCGCTATCGTTTTAACGAGGTCGCAGCAAAGTTAGAGCGGTTGCGGGGGGATCTTTAGCCAATGTGGTATTTTCGTTGCCGAAAACATTAACCGACATTCTTTCGAGATAACATGATGACAGATATTCTAATTATTGGTGGTGGTGTCAGTGGACTGCTGACAGCGCGTGAACTGGTCGCAGCGGATGCCAAGATCACGCTGGTTGAGATGGGTGATACTGGCCGCGAGGCATCCTGGGCTGGTGGCGGCATTCTCTCGCCGCTGTATCCGTGGCGTTATTCTAATGCTGTCAATGCCTTAGCGCATTGGAGCCAAGATGTTTATCCGGAGTTGTGCTGTGCGCTGCATCAAGAAACCCGCATCAGCCCCGAGCTGACCACTTCCGGCCTATTGGTGCTCGATGAAGAACAGCGTGATGTCGCGCTGGCGTGGGCAGAACAGCAGGGGCGGGTGATTGAGGTGCAGGATCAGGCTTGGCTGGAACAGACCGAACCAAGTCTGGAGCTTGCCGTTGATGAGGTGCTGTGGATGCCGCGAGTGGCGCAGATTCGCAATCCACGCCTCACCCAAGCCCTGCGTCAATCAATTCAGCGCCGGGTGCGCATCCATGAAAACGAAAAAGTCATTGACCTGATCATCGAAAACGGGAAGTTTCAGGGGGCGCGCACCACCAAGCGGAAAATTAAGGCCGATTGTGCCATCGTTTGCACCGGTGCCTGGACGGCGCAACTGTTGGAAGCCATTGGCGAAACACCGAAAATTCGCCCGGTGCGTGGTCAGATGATGCTGTTTTCTGCTGCCCCAGGTCAGATTCAGCATCTCACGCTGTATCGCGAGCGTTACATCATCCCGCGCCAAGATGGGCGGGTGCTGATTGGCAGCACGCTAGAAGAGGCGGGCTTTGACAAAAGCACCACAGCAGAGGCCAAGGAAGAGCTGTATCAGATGGCGGTTGAGCTGTATCCGCTGCTGCGGCGCACCCCGATTGAAGACCACTGGGCCGGACTGCGCCCTGGCTCGCCGAGCGGGATTCCCTATATTTGCACCTATCCAACGGTTGAAGGGCTGTATCTTAATGCTGGCCACTTCCGCAATGGACTGGTCACCGGACCGGCCTCGGCGCGGCTGATTGCTGATCTGGTGCTGCAACGCCCACCTACGCTGTCGCCTGAGCCTTATCGACTGGAAGCTAAGCGGGATTGATGAAATTCCCGTACGGTATTGCTGACTTTCACGCTATCCGCACCGAGGGCTACTACTACGCTGACCGCACTGAGCGTATTCGTGTCCTGGAAGAAACAGGTAAGCAGTTGCTTTTCCTGCGCCCGCGTCGCTTCGGCAAAACCGCCTGGCTCACCACGCTGGAAAATTATTACGATCTGGCGCGGGCGGGAGAGTTCGACACCCTATTCGGCTCACTCGCCATTGGTCACAACCCCACCGTGCGGCGCAACAGTTACTTTGTGCTGCGCTGGGATTTTTCCATGATCGATGCCAGTGGCAGCTTGGCTGAGATCCGCCAAGCCTTGCATAACCATATCAATGCCCAGGTGGCGGATTTCGGGGTGCGCTATGGCGACTGGCTCAGCGGCGATCTCCAGACACATCCGAGCGATGGACTGGTGGCATTGCGTTTCGCCGTCAGTGCCGCGCACGCTTGCGGTCATGGCTTGTATCTGCTCATCGACGAATATGACAACTTCGCCAATGAACTGCTGCACGGACGACGGACTGACTACGATGCCCTGGTCTCGGGCGAAGGGCTGTTAAAGACGGTGTTCAAAGCGGTTAAATCGCTGGCCTCGGGTGCAGGGATTGATCGGGTGTTTATTACCGGAGTCTCACCAGTGGTGCTGGCGGATATTTCCAGTGGCTACAATGTCTCTAAAAATGTCAGCTTAGATGCCCGTTTTGTTGATTTGTGCGGTTTCACTGAGGCGGAAGTGGCTGCCGTACTGGATCAACTCGCCGCCGAGCACGGGCATGATCAGGACTGGTCAGCACGGATGTTGGAGATCATGCGCACCTGGTACAACGGCTATCGCTTCGGCTATGAGCCTGGTCCAGGTCTCTACAATCCCACCTTGGCACTGTACTTTTTCGATGCGCTGGCGACCGCCGGTCAGCCGCCGCGCGAAATGCTCGACAGCAATCTGGCGATGGATCGCAACCGCATCGACTTCATCGCCCGCCAGCCACATGGGCAGGAGCTGATCGGTGCCGCGCTGGATCCCGAGCATCCGCCAGTCATCGCCAGCTTGGCGCACCACTTTGGCATCGAAGACATGTGCCGCACCCCCAAGGACGCGCCCTTTCTGGGATCGCTGTTGTATTTTCTTGGTGCGTTGACGCTGAAGGATCAGACACCCTTTGGTGAGCTGGTGTTGGGGATTCCGAATCTGGTCATCCGCAAGCTCTATGTCGAAAAGTTTCGTGACCAGCTCTTTCCCGAGTACCCGGAGCGCGAAAGCCTGCGCGAGGCAGCCAAGTCGCTCTATACCCAAGGTGATTCCCCTAGCAATCACTAGCTAAAATATCAACAAACTCAGTCTGATACCAATCGACAAACCGCTTAATCCCTACTTCAATTGGTGTTGAGGGCTGATAACCAAGGTCATGCACCAGTTCGCTAACATCAGCATAGGTGTCGGGGACATCGCCCGGTTGCAGTGGCAGCAGTTGTTTCACAGCGGTGCGTTGTAAACACTGTTCCAAAACTTCAATATAGCGCAACAATTCCACGGGATGCTGATTGCCGATATTGTAGAGTCGATAGGGGGCGGTGCTGGTGGCGGCATTGGGTGCGGCACTGTCCCAGTGCGGATCTGGCTTGGGCGGATGATCTAACACGCGGATGATGCCTTCCACGATGTCGTCGATGTAGGTAAAATCACGACGATGTTGACCATAATTGAACACTTCAATTGGCTCACCGGCAAGAATCGCTTGGGTGAACTTAAACAGTGCCATATCTGGCCGTCCCCAGGGGCCATAGACGGTAAAAAAGCGCAGCCCGGTGGTGGGCAGTTGATAGAGCGCGCTATAGGTATGCGCCATCAACTCGTTGGCTTTTTTGGTTGCCGCATAGAGGCTGAGCGGATGGTCAACTGCATCATGCACTGCAAAGGGCATCTTGGTATTGGCACCATACACCGAGCTACTGGAAGCATAGACCAGATGCTCAACGCCATGGTGACGACAGCCTTCGAGAATGTGGGCAAATCCTACTAGATTGGTGTCAATGTAGGCCAATGGATTGTCAATCGAATAGCGCACCCCTGCTTGGGCGGCAAGGTTGACGACGCGCTGTGGTTGATGGGTCGCAAAGGCGGCTGCCACTCCAGCGCGATCTTCCAGATCAAGCCGCAGCTCCGTAAACTGAGGATGGGCTTGCAGCCGCGCCAGCCGTGCCTGCTTGAGACGCACATCATAATAGGCGTTGAGATTGTCCAGCCCGACCACGCAGTCGCCGCGCTCTAGCAAGCGTTGGGTTAATGCAGCACCAATAAAGCCGGCAGCACCGGTCACAAGAAGTTTCATGGCAGAATGGACACTTTATGGCATCAACTAACATTGCTCCCAAGGCAGGCCATGAAAGCGCCAGCCGCCCTGAGAACTGCGGTGATGATCGGCATCTAGCTCGCCCTCAAATCCTTCACTGACATGAAATACGCGCTGAAAGCCTTGTTCTAAAAGGGCTTTTCCTGCCTCAAGTGAGCGTTTGCCGCTACGACAAATCAAGATCACCTCGGCACAGTGTGCGTCATCAGTGCAGACCGCGCCGCCAAGCAGTAGTTTGCGGATTTCGGTGACAAATTCGGGGTTGACCGTCCAATCTGGTTCGTCGATCCAGGCGACATGAACCGCTCCCTGCGGATGCCCAACAAAAAGATATTCCATGGTCGAGCGGATATCGACCAGAATCGCTTGGGGTTTGTCTAACAGCATCTGCTGGGCTTGTAGTGGTGTCAGCGGGGTTGGCAGCGTAGCAGCCATAATCAACACCTAAAATGGAATATCATCATCAAAAGGCGTGTCGGGCATGGTGTCCTCACGCATCGTTTTGGTGGCATCTGGTGATTTGGGGGTGCTGTGCTCTGGACGACTGATTTCCTCGCCACCGCCACCGCCGCCGCTGCTTGCTGATGCCTCGTTGCGGCTATCAAGCATCTGCATGGTGCCAAAACTGCCAACAACGATTTCTGTAGTGTAGCGTTCTTGGCCATCTTGGCTTTGCCATTTGCGGGTGCGCAACGAGCCCTCGATATACACTTTCGAGCCTTTGTTAAGATATTGTTTTGCTACCTCGGCGAGTCCTCTAAATAACACCACGCGATGCCATTCAGTGTGTTCACGCGGCTCCCCGGTATTGCGATCTTTCCAAGATTCGCTGGTTGCCAGCCGTAAGTTGGCGACTGCATCACCATTTGGCATATAACGAATCTCTGGGTCGCGTCCAAGATTGCCAATTAAAATGACTTTGTTGACTCCACGCGTTGCCATAACTGCTCTCTGAATATGAAAAAAAAACAGCGGACATCATGAAGATGCCCGCTGCTGGAGACTCCTTAGCGCGAATAGGGCGCAGGATAAGGGTAGGGATAGGGGCGTGGCTGCGGTGGCAGCGGCGCATTCTGTGGCATCCAGCGCGGAACCACTGGCTGATATGGCATCGGCTGTGGCTGCTGCTTCTGTGGTGCAGGTGCTGGGGTCGGCTCTGGTGCTGACTCCGTTGCTACTTCTGGCTCGGTTGCCGCCGCCGGGGCATCTGCTTCATCAGCCGGAGCCGGGCTGTCGTCAACAAGCTCTGCAACACCTTCTTCGACAGCCTCAGTCACTTCTGTGACCACCTCTTTGATGGTCGCAGCGGCTTCAACGGCTGCTTCTTCAACCGCCTCAATGACCTCCGCTGGCTTGGCAGCCACTGGCGCAGGCTTGGGTTCAGGCTTGGGCTTGGCAACTGCTGGCGCAGGTGCCGGAGCTGGACGCGCCGGTGGCGGTGGCGTTTGTCCAGCAGGTGCGAACGGCAGCGGCCGTGCCACAGGTGCAGGCTGAGCGGGCGCTGGGGCAGGTGATGGTTTCGGAGCTGCTGCGGGTGCCTCGGTGGCAGCCGCTGCTGCCGCGACCTCTTCTTCATCTGGCTGTGGCTGTGCCACCACAACGCGCCCAATCGGGGCTAAGCGCGCCGCGATATCGGTCTCATGGGGTGTGGCACCATGGCGGGCATAGGGGTCGCCTAACAGCCAAATCGACCCAAACAATACCCCGAAGATGACCAACTGGATGGTGAACTTTCCTGGATCTGCGATCAGGTTTTGCACCATGCCGATCGGTCCAGACTGGTTAGCGACAGAATCATTCATCGTTTAGATTTCTCCATTGAGCAAAAGGACAGTATACAGCGCACTCGGGTTAAAAATCGCCAGTCGATCATCAAAAAGCGAAGATGTGGCATACTAAACTACAAATGCACACCCTTGTTTTCAACAACTATGTGATAAGCGCAATGATAGCAAATGTCGATCAGGCTGAAGTCCACAAATTTAATCAACTCGCTGCCCGCTGGTGGGACCCCGACAGCGAGTTCAAAACCTTACATGATATCAATCCACTGCGCATTGCCTATCTTCAGCGTCATGTCGCGCTCGCTGGCCAGCGGGTGCTCGATGTTGGCTGTGGTGGCGGGATTCTCAGCGAGGCGATGGCACAACATGGCGCGCAAGTCACCGGCATCGACATGGGCGAGATGGCGCTGCGCGTTGCCAAGCTCCACACTTTAGAGTCGGGCATTGAGGTTGACTATCAGCAATTATCCGTCGAACAGCTCGCCGCCACCAATCCCGAGCCATACGATGTCATCACCTGCATGGAGCTACTCGAACATCTGCCCGATCCTGGCTCGGCCATCGCCGCCTGCGCCCAACTGGTGCGGCCAGGTGGGACGGTGTTTTTCTCCACGCTCAACCGCAACCCCAAATCTTATCTGTTCGCTATCGTCGGTGCTGAATATATGCTCGGGCTACTGCCACGAGGAACCCACGATTTTGCCCGCTTTATCAAGCCCTCAGAGCTGGCGCGCTGGGTGCGTGACAGCGGGCTGCAAATGACCGATATCACCGGGCTGACCTATCATCTGCTCACCCAGCAGTATTATCTGGAGCCAAAAAAAGTCGATGTCAATTATCTGGTTTGTTGCCAGCGACCACTATCAGCGCACGGATAATCGCAATGTCTACCAATCACACACCGCAGTTACTCAACGAGCGGATTATTCTGGTGACGGGTGCGGCTGAAGGTTTAGGGCGTGCGGTGGCGTTGGCCTGTGCCAAGCACGGTGCCACGGTGGTGCTGATGGATTTTGAAGATACCGATCTCGAAGGCACCTATGATGCCATCGAAGCCAACGGCGGTCCACAGCCTGCGAATTTGCTGCTGGATTTAGCAAAAGCCGACAGCCTGCTCTGTGAAGGGGCGGCTTTCACTCTTGGCAATGAATTTGGTCGTCTCGATGGGCTGGTGCATTGTGCCGCGTTCGCGCCCTATCTCAGCCGCATCGATGATTATGATCCTGGTGACTGGGCGCAGGTGATCCAAGTCAATCTCAGCGTGCCCTTTATGCTCACCCAAGCCTGTTTGCCGCTGTTGCGTGCAGCACCCGAGGCCTCAATTGTCTTCACGGCGGATCGTGTTGGACGGCGCGGACTGGCATACTGGGGCGCGTATACAGCGGCAAAATTTGGCATCGAGGGGCTGGTGCAAACCTTAGCCGAAGAAACCCGCGACAGCAGCGCGATCCGTGTCAATAGCTTTGATCCCGGCATTGTGCGCACCGCAATGCGTGCCGCGCTCTATCCCGCCGAAGATCCGTATATCCATCCTGATCCCAGCAGCGTGACCCCAGGCTATATTTATTTGCTGGGTGCGGAGAGTCGCGGAGTCACTGGTCAGGCACTGAGTGCCGCCACACTGCTCGACTCAGGTGCCGCCAGCTAATTCAGCTATATTTAAAACTGTCAATATTAAGGATTGCCATTGTGACAGCCCCGCATCGCTTG
>SKYD01000141.1 GCA_007128075.1 Thiorhodovibrio sp. | reverse complement strand
ACCAGATTGGCCAAATCAGCACCCGAAAAGCCCGGCGTACCACGGGCAAGCACCGATGCCTTGACATCCTCTGCTGTTGGCACCTTGCGCATGTGGACTTTAAGAATTTGTTCACGGCCACGGACATCGGGCAGCGGCACCACGACCTGACGATCAAAGCGTCCTGGGCGCAGCAATGCCGGATCGAGTACATCGGGACGGTTGGTGGCGGCAATGACGATAATGCCCTCGGTGCCCTCAAAGCCGTCCATCTCGACCAGCAGTTGGTTGAGCGTTTGCTCGCGCTCATCATGGCCGCCGCCCAAGCCCGCGCCGCGATGCCGCCCCACCGCGTCGATCTCGTCGATAAAGATGATGCAAGGCGCGTGTTTTTTCGCCTGCTCAAACATATCGCGCACCCTTGAGGCACCGACACCGACGAACATCTCGACAAAATCCGAGCCGGAGATGGTGAAAAATGGCACCTTGGCTTCACCAGCAATCGCACGCGCCAGCAGTGTTTTACCAGTACCAGGCGAGCCGACCATCAGCACGCCCTTGGGAATTTTGCCGCCGAGCTTCTGGAATTTGCTGGGATCGCGGAGAAAATCGACGATCTCGACCACTTCTTCCTTGGCCTCTTCTACGCCAGCGACATCGTTAAAGGTGACCTTGACCTGATCTTCGGAGAGCATCCGCGCCCGACTTTTGCCAAAGGACATCGCCCCGCGCCCGGCACCGCCACCTTGCATCTGGCGCATGAAAAAAATCCACAGCGCAATCAGAATAAACAGCGGGAACCAGTTGATGATAATCTGCATCAACACCGATTGTTTTTCTGGCGGGGCGGCTTTGATCGCCACATTGTTATTGAGCAAATCACCGACCAGCCCATCATCGCCCGGGCTATAGGAGATAAACCGTTGGCCATCAACGGTTGTGCCCTCGATGGTGCGCCCTTGGATATTGACCTCGCGCACCTCGCCATTTTGCACCTGTTCGAGAAAATCAGAATACGCCAGGGTGCGTGGTGTCGATTGCGTCGCAGTGAAGTTATTGAATACGGACATCAGCACAATGGCGATGACCACCCATAAAAGTATATTTTTTGCCATATCATTCACGGCCTTATCAGCCCTCTCAATCGCAACAGTCACCCAGCGCGCCCAAGGCAGTGCTGGAACTAAAAATAAACATCAATCCTAACCCGTTACGGCTAGCCGCGAAAGTCTTGCGCGACCAGATAGACCTCACGGCTTTGCGCCCGTGAGGCGGCTGGCTTGCGACTGACCACCCGCCGAAAACGCCCCTTGAGTCCGCGCATGAGCTCATCAAAGCCTTCACCGTGAAAGGTTTTGAGCACCAATGTGCCACCAGGACGCAACAGATCATCGAGCAGATCACAGACCAACTCACCTAATACGAGAGTACGCGCCTGATCAACAACCTGCACCCCTGACATATTTGGTGCCATGTCAGAAAGCACAAGATCAACTCTTGTGCTGCCAAGCACTGTAGTCAGCTCGGCCAACAGGTGTTCATCACGCAAATCACCACACAGAAATTCAACACCAGGGAGCGGTGGCATTTCCAGCACATCGACCGCAATCACCCGCCCACTAGAGCCAACCCGCTGTGCAGCAACCTGTGACCAGCCACCGGGGGCAGCACCCAGATCCAGCACGCAGAGTCCTTGCTTGAGGATGGAATCTCGTTGATCGAGTTCAAGCAGTTTATAGGCAGCGCGTGAGCGCCAGCCCGCCGCCTGTGCCTGTTTGACATAGGGGTCGCGCCGTTGACGGGCAAGCCACTGCTGGCTACTTTTACGCCGCGCCATCAGCGAACGCGCCCTCGCCTAGACATCATGCACCCAGCGGAAGCCAAACAATTCAAGCAAACTGCCAGTAATCGCGCCCGCCATGGCTCCTGCCATCAGCGCCGGAGGAATTGCCTCGGGCACCTGCAACAGGGTATGGGTCAACGCTGAGTCGGCATCACCGCTGATTGCACCTGCCACCACCCACAGGCTCGCGGCGGTGAGTGCCGCCACCAGACCGATGACCAGCCCTTGTTTGAGGGCGCAGCTTTGTTGATCGTGACAGCCAAACCAGCGCACCCCTTGACGCACCGTTGCCACATAAAGCACACCATTGGCAGAGACTAAAAATGCGGTGGCGATGCTCAATAAGATGGTGATCTGTCCCAGCCATTCAAGCACCGCCAGCAGGGCAGCGCAGAGCGCACCGGTGAGCAGCCCCGTGGCGGTTTTGCCAGCAACATGCTGGGTACAGAGTCGTGGAAAACGCACCGTCAGCCCAACCACCAGCCCCAAACCAAAGGCGAGCAACACCAACGGCAACAATGCGATGGCGTGACCAAACACTAAAATTGATCCTAGTGCCACGACAATGCCGACCAGACCAGCGGCAATCGCCACCTGGCGGGCACCATAGAGCGCCGCCCCAGCAGCACCTGCCAGGGCTGCGGCAGGGATATATGCCCAGGCAGCCAAGCCAAATTCAACAAATAACAGATGGAGCGCGACAAACAGCGGGGCGTAGATCATTCCCACCACCGCCCAGATGACGGCACGCATGAGCACTAAATTCTGACTGGGGATCGCGTGAACCGCTTCAGGCATTTTATAAAAAATTAAACTTGCAGATCAAAAAGACGCGGGGTCAAATTGACCCCGCAGAGATATTGACAGCGCGGACGCGCTTAGCCGGCCTTTAAGGTCCAGGAAGTACACCATCCATTCTCATTCACCGCCTTGCCGGGGAACAGACTGCATGGCCGCCATTCACCGGAATCGGCGAGAATGAACTGACAGTTGGCACAGTGTTGCTCGTCTGCAGGGAGGCCAGGCTTGCCCGCAGTGGCACGGTCTGATTCGGCACCATCATGGTGATATTTCAGCGTTTGTGCCATTGGATCGGTGGCAGGATCAACATGCGGCAGATCAGCATAGGCAGCAGCCATGCCCACCAAGTTCATGACTGGAACAGCGGCAAGTCCGCCAAGCATCAGTTTAACAGCATCACGACGGCTTTGATTCATTCTGATAGCTCCTTAAATGAAGGATAGAGTGATATAACGATTCAGGCGAACACCTGAATCGAGAGGCATTGTGCCTGATTACAGCTTAAAAGGCGAGTGTTGCCTTTTTTTGCGCATCAATTATGGCATTTGGTCGTGAAGAAAAGTTCCGGAGCCAAGAAGTCGCTGTTGCCAATATGGGTTATCGAGCAGTGCCAGCCGCACGGCGCGTTGCGAGGTGGAGGCATGAACAAACCGCTGTTCATCGACCATAATGCCGACATGATGGGTGCGGGGGTTAATCTGAAAAAACACCAGATCGCCTGGTGCTGGTGGTTTGTTAGCCAAAGGCTTGGCAGCCCGGCGTTGATCAACCGAGACCCGTGGAATTTCAAGCCCGATTTTGCTGTGGGCATAGCGCGTCAGCCCACTGCAATCCAGTGCCTCACCTGGCACCTCGCCACCAAAAACATAGGGGGTTCCAACCTGAGACAAGGCGGCCATCACCACCTTTTTGCGTGCCTGATCGATATGATTGGCGGTGGTCAAAGAACGCGCCTCGCGCTGGTTCCTACCATAGCCAGCGCACCCTTGCACGAACAACATGGCGCAGAATATTCCAAAAAAATATCTTTTATTAACAAGTACTCGCATGAGTAAACCCTTGTGGTTTATGCGCTATCAAGCGCAAGTCTTTCTATGACCAACAAAAGATTACTTTACAGCTTAGACGACTGTGATGCAATCTTGCCGTATCAATTGCGGTCACAAACCAGGAGATCTTAATGCACTTTTTTGATGTTCTTGCAGTTTTGGTGAGCTTGTCAGCGGTATTTAGCTGGCTCAATGAGCGATTTTTGAAGCTGCCGACCGCCATTGGTCTGATGCTGATTGCTTTGGGGCTGTCTTTGCTGCTGTTGTTGCCAATTCCCTTTGGGGAGACGCTGAGAATACAGGCGCAAACCATGATCGCGGGGATCGATTTTAACGAAACCTTGCTACACGGTATGCTCAGTTTTCTGCTGTTTGCTGGGGCGTTGCATATCAATCTGCATGATCTGGCGCGGCACAAATGGGTGATTGGTCTGCTGGCAACCGCAGGCGTGTTTGTAACCATGCTGTTGGTGGGGATTGGTAGCTACGGGCTGTTGTTGCTGTTTGGGATTGAACTGCCGTTCATTTATTGCTTGTTGTTTGGCGCACTGATTGCACCAACTGATCCGATTGCGGTGCTTGGGGTGATTAAAACAGTCGGCGCACCGAAAAGTCTGGAGATCAAAATTGCCGGCGAATCGTTGTTTAACGATGGCGTTGCGGTGGTGGTATTTATGGTGCTATTCGGCGTGGTCACTGGGGCGCAGGTAGGGGCAGTGACCATTCTCACCCTATTTTTGCAAGAAGCCCTCGGTGGGGTGTTATTTGGTCTACTGGTTGGCTGGTTGGCAACACTGATGCTGCGGCGCGTGGATCAATATCAGGTCGAGGTGTTAATCACACTGGCAGTTGCCAGCGGCGGCTATGCCTTAGCAGAACATTTTCATCTTTCCGCCCCCATTGCGGTGGTGATCGCGGGGCTGATGATCGGCAATCAAGGCACCAAGGGTGCGATGTCAGCAAGCACCCGTGAACACCTTGGTAACTTCTGGGAGCTGGTGGATGAGTCACTCAATGCGGTGCTGTTTGTACTCATTGGGCTGGAAGTGCTGGTGATTATTTGGCATACAGTGGATTTATTCGCCGCAGCGGTGATGATTCCGCTGGTCTTGATCGCCCGTGCCCTGAGCATTTCGCTGCCACTGGGGTTGATGCACCGCTGGCGGTCATTTTCGCCAGCCACAGTTTTTTTGCTCACCTGGGGTGGACTGCGCGGCGGCATCTCAATCGCCCTGGCGTTATCACTGCCCGCTAGCGAGCCACGGCAGATGATTGTCACCATGACCTATGCCATCGTCGTGTTCTCGATTTTGGTGCAAGGCCTGACCCTTGCCCCAGCAATCCGAGCATTGGGTGCCCGCGCTGATGCCGGGCTTGACAGAGGTTGACCGGCACCGCCACCATCAAAACAGCTCATCAATCAAACGGGGTGTGCTGCGTGGTGGTGGGGTGACGGTTTCAGCCACAGGTGGGGCTGGTCTTGCCACTGGCATCGGGCCGGCAAGTTGGCTGGCATATTCTGTCGGAATGTACTCCAGCCGCGTGCCAGCCCCCGTTGCTGTGGTGCGCTCTCCAGTGCTGGCATTGATCCGCACTGCCACCATGCCTTCAGGTGGCGGTTGCTCAATGACGGGCAAATTCGGCAACACCTCGCGCATAAAATCCACCCAAATTCCCAACGCGGCAACCCCGCCCCATTCATTGCGTCCCAGCGGGCGATTGTCATCCATTCCCATCCAGGAAACAGCAGCCAGTTGTGGCTGATAGCCCACAAACCACGAATCCCGCGAATCGTTGGTGGTGCCAGTTTTGCCAGCAATATCCGGGCGGTTGAGCACCCTAGCGCGGGTGCCAGTGCCGCTGGTGATGACATCCTTGAGAATTGAATCAATGCTATAGGCAATGCGTGGATCAATCACCTGCGGTGCTTCTGGGGCATGGGGCGAGACCAGCGGCAGGACTCGCGTCTCGCCGCTCTGGGCTGGCGTTGGGCGTTGACAGTCACGACAGGCGCGGGGCGGGATGGCATCAAACAGCACATTGCCAGCAACATCCTCAATGCGTTGGATAAAATATGGCTCGACCCAATAGCCGCCATTTGCAAACACCGCAAAACCAGTCACCATGTCTAAGGGTGAAGCGGCACCTGAGCCAAGTGCCAGCGGCAGATTGGGCGGCATCGAGTCGAGCGAAAATCCAAAACGGGTGATGTATTCACGGGTCGCCTCAATGCCCAGCCGATCAAGAAGATCAACCACGGCGAGATTGCGCGAGCGCACCAGTGCTTGACGCACGGTGATTGGTCCTAAAAAACGCCCATCAGCATTGCGTGGTCGCCAAACGCCACGGGATGTGGGACGCTCAAAGGGCTGATCGCGCACCAAGCTGGCGACCGTCCAGCCGCGATCCAGCGCGGCGGCATAAATAAACGGCTTAAAGCTAGAGCCTGGTTGGCGTTCTGTTGCAACTGCGCGATTGAATTTGCTCCAACTGAAGGCATAGCCACCGCTGAGGGCGCGGATCGCACCATCGTCTGGCGACAGGGCGACCAATGCCCCGCCGACCAGCGGCACCTGGGCTAATTCCCAGCGGTCGTTGTCGTTGCGGCGCAACCGAATCACATCACCGGCTGTGACCACATCGGTCACGCGACGCGGTGTTGGACCACGCCAGTTTTCGTTGCGATAAGCCCGCGCCCACACCACTTGCGGCAAAGTCAGCGTTTCATAAACACCACGCCCGAGATAGACCTCGGCACTGTTGGCTTGCGCCGCTGTGACCACGCCCACCGCTAGACCGGGCACTGTGGGGCGTTCGGCAAGACGCTGATCTAATTGCAGTGGCTTGAGATAGCCGACATCCTCAATCCGCGCCTCGGGACCATGGTAGCCATGGCGGCGGTTATAAGCCAACAGCCCGTTGCGCAGTGCCTGATCTGCCGCTAATTGTGTGTTCTCATCGATGGTGGTCGTGATATGCAGACCGATGCGATGGGCGCGTTCCTCGCCATAGCGTTCCACCATTTCCAAACGCACCATCTCGGCAACATAGTCCGCCCGAAACGCAATCGGCGGGATGTAGGCGGTGGCAGTGATGGGCGCGTTGACAGCGGTGGTGTACTGCTGGCTGGTGATAAAGCCCAGATCATTCATGCGTCCAAGAATATAATTGCGCCGCTCTAGGGCGCGTTGCGGATTGGTCAGCGGATTATTGGCCGAGGGTGCTTTAGGAATCCCGGCAAGCATCGCCATCTCAGCCAGCGTTAGCTCATCAAGCGATTTTTGATAATACAATTCAGCGGCTGCCGAGATACCGTAAGCGCGATGACCGAAGAAAATTTTATTCAGATAGAGTTCTAAAATTTGTTCTTTGTCGAGATGGCGCTCAATCTGCATCGCCAGCAACAGCTCGGCGGTTTTGCGGTTGATGGTGCGCTCGCGGGTGAGAAAGAAATTGCGTGCCACCTGCATGGTAATGGTGCTGCCGCCCTGGGTCACCGCACCAGTGCGGGCAATGTGCGCCGCCGCTCGCCCTATCCCCACCACATCGACCCCAACATGGTCAAAAAAGCGGCTGTCTTCAGTGGCAATAAATGCCTGAATCAGTTGTGGTGGTAGGTCGGCAAAGGACACTGCACGCCGCCGCTGCACGCCAAATTCAGCCATCAGCGAGCCTTGCGCGGTATAAACCCGCAGCGGCTCCTCAAAAACCACCGTGGTCAGTTGATGGGTGGCTGGCAACTGGGGCAAGGTGGCATAAATCAACAGTGCGCCCGCAAAGAACGCGAACAATGCCAGATCGAAGGGAACTGCCAACGCCGATGCCAGCATCAGCGCAAACCAGTGTGCAATCGAGCGACCTAGCGGTGAGCGACGCGACCTAGCTGGAGCCTCGGCTTGAGGACGCTGATCTGGAGGTGGCGGCGCCGATTTTTTCGGCGGCGGCACTGTTTTGGCTTTGGCTTTGGCTTT
>SKYD01000287.1 GCA_007128075.1 Thiorhodovibrio sp. | reverse complement strand
GAGTCCGCAACAGATGCGCCGATTCAGCGTCAGATTGTCGATGGCAAGGTGGTGATTCGTGCCTTGCATATTCAGATCACCGATCATCTGGCTCTGGGTGTGCTCAAAAATCAGATCGACAATGGTCAGGTGACCCCACAACATTTTAAGCTGGAAACCTTCTGCAAACCGGGCTGGAATCCAGTCCAGCAGATGATCGAAAATGGGCAGGCGGATGTGGCGTTTATCTTGGCACCGCTGGCGATGGATTTATTTGCCTTTGATGTGCCGATTCGTATGGTGGCGCTGGCGCATCGCTGCGGCAGTTGTTTTGTGCGCAACATGACCTATAAAACCATTGGCTATGAATCATTGCCTAAGTTTTATAAATGGAAAGAAATCATTATCCCGCACAAGATGTCGATTCATCATGTGCTGGCACATAAATTTTTAACCGAATTACAATTAAAGCCCGGGTTGCCAGAAAAATTTGCTCCGATTAATGTGCGTTTTGAGGTCATGCCCCCGATTAAAATGCCCGACGCGCTGGCAATGGATTATGTCGCAGGCTACATTGTTGCCGAGCCGATTGGCTCCAAGGCAATTAAACAAGGACTGGCTGAATTACAAGCACTGTCGAGCGAGCTATGGGCTGATCATCCGTGCTGTGTGGTGGTGATGCGTCAGGATTTTATCGACGAACACCCCGAGGCGACCCAGGAATTTGTCACCCTGCTCACCCAAGCTGGCGAATATATTCATCATCATCATACTGAAGCCGCTCAGATTGCGGTGCCATTTCTCGATCCACAACAGGCATTAGGTCTCACCCCCGAGGTGATTCAATCGGTGCTCGATCAGCCCAATGGCATCCGTCATAACGATATGTATCCTTCGGTTGATGAGCTTGAATCGATCCAAAATTATATGCACTTTCAAATGAACATTGGCCGCTTAATTAAGGTTGAAGATTTTATTGATTTTCGCTTTATTGATCAGGCGCTTAAAAAAACCACCGATGATACGGAGTGATCGCTGATGGCTGCTTCGCCAACCCTTGATCTGGCACTGGCTCTGATTGGTCGCCCGTCGATCACCCCCGATGATGGCGGCTGTCAGCAACTATTAAGCCAACGGCTGGCTGCCCATGGTTTTCGCATCGAATGGATGAATGTGGCTGGAGTCACCAACCTATGGGCGCGTTACGGCGATCAAGCCCCGCTGCTGTGCTTTGCCGGGCACACTGATGTGGTTCCGCCCGGCAAACTCACCGACTGGCATTCGGATCCCTTCAGCCCAGAGATTCGTGATGGGCTGCTGTATGGGCGCGGGGCGGCGGATATGAAAAGCTCGTTGGCGGCGATGGTGGTGGCGGCGGAGTCCTTTCTTGCCCAGCACCCCAAGCCAGCGGGGTCGCTGGCGTTTTTGCTCACCAGTGATGAGGAAGGCGCGGCGATCAACGGCACCCGCTGGGTGATGGAACAGCTCAATGCCCGCGGCGAGCGCATCGATTACTGTGTGGTCGGCGAGCCATCAAGCCGCGAGCGGCTGGGTGATCAGATCAAGCAGGGGCGGCGCGGCAGTCTCAACGCCAGACTGCGGGTTATCGGCAAACAGGGGCATGTCGCCTATCCACATCTTGCTGACAATCCGATCCATCGGGTGGCGCCCACTCTGGCGCGGCTGTGTGCCGAGGTCTGGGATCAGGGCAGCGAGGCCTTCCCACCGACCAGTTTGCAGATTTCTAACCTTCAAGCAGGTGTCGGGGCGGAGAATGTCATTCCCGGTGAACTGACCGCGCAATTTAATCTACGCTTCGCGCCCCAGGACATCGAGCGGCTAAAACAGCGCGTGCAAGCATTGTTCGAGCAGAATGGCTTGGAATATCAGCTTGAGTGGACGCTATCAGGGGAGCCATTTTTTACCGCTGAGGGCGCGTTAATCGCAGCCACCCGCGAGGCAATTCGCACGGTTGTTGGCTATGAGCCGCTGCTGTCAACCGATGGTGGTACCTCCGATGGGCGTTTTATCGCCCCCACTGGTGCTGAGGTCATCGAGCTAGGGCCGCTGAACGCGACCATTCACAAAGTCAATGAAGCGGTGCCAGTGGCTGATTTGGAGCCGCTGACAGCGATCTATGCTCAGATTCTTGAGCGGATTTTACAGCCGTAAACAAGGTCACCGGATAGGCAGTGCGCCAGCCATCAAAGCGTCCCAAAGGTTCAGCCTGGGCGACCTGAACGCGGGTGAGCTCGCCGCCGACGCGCTCGCGCCAGGTGATGAGCACGGCCTCGCTTTGCAGAGTCACTGCGTTGACGACCAGCCGCCCACCTGGTTTCAGCGCAGCCCAACAGTGTTCAATCATGCCGTTGACAGTCACCCCACCGCCGATAAAGATCGCATCGGGTGGTTCGAGTCCGGCAAGACAGACGGGCGCAGTGCCGACCATGATTTCTAATTCTGGCACCCCAAGTTGAGCACAATTGTGGCGAATCCGAGCGCAGCGTTCTGGATTGGCTTCAATCGCCAAACAGCGTCCGCGATCAATCGCCCGCAGCCATTCAATGCCAATCGAGCCGCATCCCGCGCCCACATCCCACAACAGTTCACCTGACACCGGGGCAAGGCGCGCCAAAGTGAGGGCGCGGACATCGCGTTTGGTGAGTTGGCCATCGTGGTCAAAGGCAGCATCAGGCAAGCTGGCGCGGCGTGACCAGGCGCGAACGCTTGGGATGTCGCAATCGACGGCGACAAGATTGAGTGCAGCGACGGATTGTGCTCGCCATTCCGCAGCGGGTGCAGTGACCCGGCGTTCTGCACTGCCGCCGAGATGCTCGAACAGCGTCATCTGACTGTCGCCAAAGCCAGCGTTGACCAACAGCGCGGCGAGTTGTCGAGGCGTGTCACTGTTGGCGGATAAAGCCACCAATCGTGCTTTAGGAGCCAAATGCAAATGCACCTGCGCCAGCGACTGGCTATGGACAGGAATCACGGTGATGTCTTGCACCGCCCAGCCCATGCGTGCTGCTGCCAGCGTGATCGCCGAGGGCGCGGGCAGGATGCGCAGCTCATCAAGTGCGATGTGATTGACCAACCGGGCACCAATGCCATGCCACATCGGATCACCACTGGCAAGCACACAAACCCGCTGGCCGCGATAGGACAAAATCTGCTGATAGGCACCCTCAAACGGACGCGGCCAAGGATGGCATTGCTGGCCAGGCTGTTGAGGAATCAACGCCAGATGTCGCGCACCACCAAAGATAATCTGTGCCTGATCAATCGCTGTCCGTGCTGCCTCACCAAGTCCACTGAATCCATCCTCGCCTAAGCCAACAACAGTGAGCCAAGGATGCGTGTTCATGCTATGGGGCATACACTGGCAATCGCTCAGGATCAATCTCGGCCAGCAGTGGCGCAGATTGATCAGCGGCAGAGAGCAGCGGAGAGCCAGTGAGCGGCCACTCAATCCCCAGCGCGGGATCATTCCAGCGAATCGAGAATTGCGATTGTGGATGGTAAAGATCGCTGCATTTATAGCTAAACAGCGCCTCCGCAGTGGTGACCAGATAGCCATGCGCCAAGCCTTTGGGCACCCAGAATTGACGCTTGTTTTCAGCATTGAGCACACAGCCCACCCAACGCCCAAACCACGGCGAGCCGCGACGCACATCCACTGCGACATCAAACACCTCGCCCTGTAACACCTGCACCAGCTTGCCCTGGGCATAGGGATGTTGCAGATGCAGCCCGCGCAACACCCCGTGGCGCGAATAGGCCTGATTATCTTGCACCAAATCGCGGTCAATGCCGTGTTCGGCATAGCGGTCGCGCTGCCAGGTTTCCATAAAAAACCCGCGCTCGTCGCCATGCACCAGCGGCTCGATGATCAAGACATCAGGAATCTCAGTGGCAATCACGCGCATGGCGAACACCTGTCGCGCAATAGTTGTAACAGATAATCGCCATAGCCGCTTTTTTCTAAGCCGTGGGCAAGGGCTTGCAATTGCTCAGCATCAATCCAGCCTTGGCGATAGGCGATTTCTTCTGGTGCGCAGATTTTCAGCCCTTGGCGCTGTTCAATGGTTTGGATAAAATTTCCAGCTTGGATCAGCGATTCGTGGGTGCCGGTATCCAGCCAAGCAATCCCGCGCCCTAGATGCTCTAAATACAGGGTGCCTTGTTGCAGATAGCAGCGATTGAGATCGGTAATCTCTAACTCACCTCGGGCTGAAGGGCGCAACGCTTGGGCAAAATCGCACACCTGGGCATCGTAAAAATACAGCCCGGTGACCGCAAACGGCGATTGAGGACAGGCGGGCTTTTCTTCGAGACTGATCACCTGCCCCTGCTCATCAAATTCTGCCACCCCATAGCGTTCAGGGTCTTTGACCCGATAGCCAAAGATGGTTGCGCCGCTGGAGCGAGCTGCTGCCCGTTTTAAGCTCGGCGTGAGTCCGCCACCATAAAAAATGTTATCGCCTAACACCAAACAACTGGGCTGGCTATTGATAAAGTCGCGCCCAATCAAAAACGCCTGTGCCAAGCCGTCAGGATGGGGCTGCGTGGCATAGTGCAGCGCAATGCCCCAGCGTTGGCCATCGCCGAGCAGTTTGTGAAAGGACTCAGCATCCTGTGGTGTGGTGATGATCAAGATCTCACGAATCCCCGCCATCATCAGCACCGCCAGCGGATAATAAATCATCGGCTTGTCGTACACCGGAAGTAACTGCTTGCTCAGCGCCAATGTCAGCGGATGCAGCCGACTGCCAGAGCCGCCAGCAAGAATCATACCTTTATGTGTCATTGTGTAACTGCTGTAAAAAAACGAATCATAGTCATATTTAGTACTACTTTTCTAAGCGCCCAGCACCGTGAGGCACTTGCCCATCTGCTGTATGGTGCCAGCGACAGCAGCGGCTTTGTGTTGCTCAACCCTTAATTCTTGATCGAGTCAATCGCCGCGAAACCGCTCTATCTTTATCTGTCGCGGGTGTGCAAAAGATGGAAACAGGGTAAACACGCTACCGTGTTCAAGCCCTCGCCTATCTCCCCAAAGCAACTGTGCAAGCGGCTTTGGGCAGTGTGCCGCTGGCGATGGGGATTCCAGGCGGCGAGATCATTTTGGCGGTGGTCGTGTTGTCGATTGTGGTCACCGCGCCCATTGGTTTGTTGGCAATCCAGATGCTTGGTCCACGGCTGCTTGATGCGCCAGAGGTTAGTTAGGTACAACCACAATGTCGGATAGAGCGTGTGCCCCCGTTCGTATGTTTGAAGGTGCTGGCTGATCTGCAACCGGTTGCGACGGAGTGAATACCCCATCGCACTAAATTTTATAGACGTTGACCAGGTCTTGCGTAAGTCAAGCCAACCACTAAACTATTGCTAACACTATCCTGAGGTGGCCCTTGGCAAAGATTCCCAATTGCAATGCCGAATCTTAATCCAAAAGGATCAATTGAATGGTGCTCGCTTAAGTTTGAAGGTAGAGGATAGCGAACAATGTTTTGCAAAGAATGCACAGTAGTCGTGTAGTTCTCGCCACCTGGAACAGATACACTTACAGAGTATCTACCACCAGCATTTATCAAAATCGAAAAATCAAAGGAGGTCGCTGATTGAAGATTAAGCGTTTTATCCCACTGCATCTCGATTTGGCAGGACCTGCTTCCATCTTTACGACTCACTGTGATATGTGCAAAATCGTCGCCTTGTCGATCTATATTTACATTCGAATTTAGAGCCAGATTGTTTGAGGCGCGAATTTCTGCGCGCCTGAATTCAAAAGTCGGTTCCTCATCAGGCGGATCATCGTCCTGCGGATGTTCAAAAATCGTTAGCTTTTGGTAACTTTCAGCTAAAGGCTCTGCTTCCTGAGAAGGCGTATTTGCATCAAATAGCTGGACTGTTACTAGGTAATCTTGCCGTTTAAAACCCGGATTTAAAGTGTAAGTGTGCCCTACATCAGATGAATAAGGGAGGCCAGGCGCACCTAAAGGAGGCTCATCATTAATGAATCGACTTCCATCACCAAAATCCCATCGATAACGGTATAACCCTTGCGGGAGTCCAATGGCACTGAATAGATGCGTATACTCATTTTCCCCTGGTCGCAAAGTATGTGTCACAGTTTTTTCGCCTATAATATTAACTCTTGGATGCTCATGTATGTCTACGATAAGCGTCCGACTAGATACTACTCCTGCTCCTGCAAGATGCTTGATGACAATAGTATCAGTAGCTGCTTTGGTGGCAGGTGGAAATTGTCGTACAACTTCTTGAGTGGCATGACTCATTGCGGGCGATTCCCAATGATATGTTCGACCGCTACTGCCATCAGCAAAACGGCGTTCAATATCAATGCTTAAAGTGTCACCTTGTTGTGGGCACATCACTTGCGTTTTAATGCCATAAGGATCGTTGGCATGAGGATCAAGCACTGGATCAAACATTACACGCGAAATACCAGAAAGTGGATTTCTAGCACCAAATTCAGGCGGAGTAGTCGGCGGAAAAAAGAAACTAAAATGTCTTTCATTAAGAGCAATCGTTCCAAAAGGCCCGCTCGGCGAGACATCTTTTGAGTGTTGCCATTCCCCAAGCGCAGGGATTACTGCTCTTGCTGATAGTTCGATATTACCAGTGAAGTAATTGGGATCTTGTATTGCTTGTAAAATTTTGGTGGCTAGATCATCTGCATTTGGTACACCTGATTCAGCAAAAAATCCACAATATAATTCAACTGCTGGAATTATTTTTGAAAAGCAAACAGCACTGAGTGCTTGACCAACAACTGGTTTCACATTAAGTGCTGCACAAGCTGATCCCATCGTAAGCTGTCGTGCTTCCGCAGTAGACAAAGAACACGCCAAACCTAAACCTTTTGCAATCTTCTCTGCTGCGTAGAGCAAATCTCCAGATGTCCATGAAGGGGACTCATGTTCTGTTGGTAAGTGAACTTCGTAAATCCCTGGTATAGCAGTTTCAGTGGCTGGATAATTCTTTCCAGACCACCATGATGTTGTTCCAGGTTGGCGCATTGAAGCATTAACACGAACTCCAGAGACTCCGCCACCACAGGCTTGGACATCAACAGTCAACAATGACGAATCTGTAGTTGAAAGATTGCGCCGGGTAGATATTGGGGTGACAAAGGGCGAAATTTCTGATGGAGGATTTGAGCTACTAGATGTTAAAATAGAAGGAAAATCGTCCGCTACAGGATCGGTAGAATCACCATTATCAGCCGCAAAAGCTGCTGTGATTTGTGTTTCTCCATCTGGTCCTACAGCAGAAATTGTTCCGCGCTTATCAGAAATATAGCTCAATTCAAAACGGTAACCGTCTGAGCTTATAATTTTTATAGGGCGCCCTACCAAATCAAGCTCAACGGTTGTTAATTCTCCTTCAGAGTTTTTGACATTCACCCGTTCGATATTGATTGGCAACCCCTTATTGTCTCGCGTCCCAAAAAAGTCAACTAGGCTACCATTTTCTTGTTCCACCGATAATAGTAGAGCATCAGTAGGGTTGGTAATAAATCTTAGTGAGGCTTGACTGTCGCTGTCGAAGGTCGCAGTCACATGACGCGCCTGATTCATAGTGACCGTGCAATTGCCAGTTCCAGTACACGCGCCACTCCATTCCGTAAATGTCGAGCCAGAAGTGGGAGTTGCAGTC
>SKYD01000195.1 GCA_007128075.1 Thiorhodovibrio sp. | reverse complement strand
CTTTACTGCCATGGGCAGCGTGATTAGCCAAGATGTGCCGCCCTATGTGATGGTCAGTGGGCATCCAGCGACCGTTTATGGGCTCAATCGTGAAGGGCTACGCCGTCGCCAGTTCACCACCGAGACCATTCGCTTGTTACACCACGCTTATCGGCTGCTGTATCGCTCCAATCTACGCCTCGAAGATGCCCTCACCGCAATGGATGCACTCGCTCCCGCACCTGAATTGCAGGTCTTTACCGACTTTTTGCGCCAACGCAGCCGAGGAATTCTTCGCTAATGGCACTGACCATCGGCATGGTCGCCAATGAACCATCTGGCGATCTGCTCGGCGCTGCCTTGGCGCGAGCGCTGCGGGCGCTCAATCCCGAGGCGCGATTTATCGGAGTTGCTGGTGCCAAGATGCAAGCCGAGGGCTGCGAGACCCAACTGCCGATGGAACGGCTAACGGTGATGGGGCTGATTGAGGTGTTGCGGGTGCTGCCGGAGCTGTTGCGCATCCGCCGCGATCTGGTGCGCTATTTTGTCGAGCATCGCCCCGATTTATTCATCGGCATCGATGCCCCCGATTTTAATTTGGGGCTAGAGCGCCAGCTTCGGGCAGCGGGCATCCCAACGGCGCATCTTGTCAGCCCCACAGTGTGGGCATGGCGCTCAGGTCGAGTGAAAACGATTCGCCGATCGGTCGATTTAATGCTCAGTCTGTTCCCATTTGAAGAAGACTTTTTGCGCCGTCATGGGGTGAATGTGCGGTATATCGGTCATCCACTAGCTGATGAAATTCCGCTGACGGTTGATCAAAGTGCTGCGCGTCAGGCACTTGGCTTGACAGCCGACGATACCTGGATTGCGCTGTTACCCGGCAGTCGCATGAGCGAAGTCAAGCGGCTCACCCGCCCACTGATTGAAACCGCCCGGTGGTGCTGGCGCAAACGCCCACAGCTTCGCTTTGTGGTGCCGTTAATCTCGGATGCGATTCGCGCCCAGGTGGTGCGTTTTGTTGAACAACATGCGCCGGCGTTGCCGATCACCTTCATTGATGGACGCTCGCGGGAGGTCATTGCCGCCGCTGATCTGGTGGTCACTGCCTCGGGGACTGCGACCTTAGAAACCCTGCTGCTCAAACGCCCGATGCTGGTTGCCTACAAGCTCAATGCCCTGACTTGGTTTGTGGTGCGGCGGCTGAATCTGATTAAGGTGCAGTATGCAGCGATGGCGAATCTGTTGGTCAACCGCGAGTGGGCACCGGAATTTTTGCAGGAGCGAGCCTGTGCTGCTGAGATGGGACCGGCATTGTTGGCGCTGCTTGATGATCTGGCACTGCAAGCGACGATCATGGCTGATTATGAGCGGGTGCATCGGCTGCTGCGCCGTGATGCCGCTCATCAGGCCGCGACAGCGTTGATGTCAATCACATCGCAGTAATTCTAAATTTGAGCCTATTCGGCGGCGGCAATTTGGAATTGCTGAAATAAAACTTGCAAATAGCAACCGTTCGTATTATTTTTCTGTTGTGGGACAGATCCCATCACCACATTTTGATTTATGAAAGAGGATTTTAATCTATGAAGATACGCTATCTTGCTATATTGCTGGCGGTTTGTTGGGTCAGTGCGCCGCTCGCAACACTCGCCGATGACACGGTGAACCTCTATTCTGCCCGCAACGAGGCACTGATTGCCCCGCTGTTGGAGCGTTTTACCGAAGAGACTGGCATTCAGGTGCGGCTGCTGACGGCGCGGGCTGATGCGCTGCTGCAGCGGCTGCAAAGTGAGGGCATCAACAGCCCAGCGGATGTGTTGCTGACCGTCGATGCCGGCAATCTGCATCGCGCCAAAGAGGCGGGGCTAATCCGTCCGCTGGACTCGGCTACTTTGCGTGCTGCCGTTCCTGAAACCTATCGTGATCCCGAAGGACACTGGGTTGGGCTATCAATGCGGGCGCGCCCGATCATGTATGTCAAAGATAAAATCGACCCTGATCAGCTATCAAGCTACGAGCAGCTCACTGATCCTGCCTGGCGCGGCAAAATCTGCATCCGCTCCTCGGATAATATCTACAATCAGTCGATGGTTGCCTCGATGATTGCCGAACACGGTGAAGATGCTACTGAGGCTTGGGTGATGGGGCTGGTGGCGAATATGGCACGGCCACCGCGTGGTGGGGATCGTGATCAGATCAAGGCTGCCGCCGCTGGCCAATGCGATCTAGCCATTGCCAATACCTATTATCTGGCAGGAATGCTTACCGACAACGATCCGGCTGAACGCCAGCCAGCGCAAGCAATCGGGGTGTTCTGGCCCAACCAAGAAGATCGCGGGGTGCATGTCAATGTCAGCGGCGCGGCACTCACCCAATCGGCAAAAAATGAAGCCGCCGCAATCCGCCTGATTGAATTTTTAGTCAGCCCCGAATCACAAGCGTGGTATGCCGAGGTCAACGGTGAATATCCTGTGCGCGAGGGGACACCCATTAGCTCGGTGTTAGAACAATGGGGTACTTTTAAAGCCGATTCGCTTAACCTGGCCCAGCTTGGCGAACTCAATGCCGCTGCGGTGCGGCTCATGGACCGCGCCGGCTGGCGTTAAAACCTTCATCCTGAGCATTGCAGGGGCGGCACCCCGCCGCACTGGTTGGCAAGCGGCTAACGACCCACCGACAGGCGATGAGTCAACGCCTCGCGATAGGCCGCCATGTCCGCAATCGGGCGCACTGCCACCCCGCTGGCCATGGCCGCCTCTGCCACCGCTGGGGCGACCATTGCCATGAGCCGAGGATCAAAGGGCTTAGGAATCAGATACTCAGGTCCAAACGCCAACGCCTCGCCACCATAGGCGGCGCGCACCTCGTCGGAGACTTCTTCCAGGGCTAAATCGGCAATTGCTCGGGCACAGGCCGCCTTCATCGCAGCATTGATCTCGCGCGCCCCGCAGTCAAGCGCACCGCGAAAGATGAATGGAAAACACAGCACATTGTTGACTTGATTGGGATAATCCGAGCGTCCGGTGGCGATGATGGCATCGGGGCGTGTCGCAATTGCGTGTTCTGGTAAAATTTCGGGCACTGGATTGGCGAGTGCCAAGATGATCGGGCGCGGTGCCATCTGTTTAAGCCACTCGGGCTTGAGCATGTCGGCAACCGACAGCCCAAGAAAAATATCCGCATCAGCCAGCGCGTCCTCAAGTTGACGGGCGTTGGTGGCGCGTGCATAGCGTGCTTTGTAAGGATCCATCTTGGTGGCGCGCCCTTCGTACACCACACCAGCGGTATCGGTGAGGGTGACATGCGCTGGATCAAGCCCCAGCGTACACAATTGATCGATGCAAGCAATCGCTGCCGCGCCAGCACCTGCCGTGACCACGCGGACTTCGGTCATTGATTTGCCAACCAATCGCAACGCATTGAGCACCGCCGCGCTGACCACAATCGCTGTTCCGTGTTGATCATCATGAAACACTGGAATATCCAGCCGTTCTTTGAGCGTTTGTTCAATCAGAAAACAATCCGGCGCTTTAATATCCTCAAGATTGATGCCGCCAAATGTCGGAGCGAGACTGGCGACAATCTCGATAAATCGCTCAGGGTCGCACTCGTCGATCTCCAAATCAAACACATCGACATCGGCAAAACGCTTAAATAACACCGCCTTGCCTTCCATCACTGGCTTGGATGCCAGGGCACCAATCGCACCTAACCCCAACACCGCCGTGCCGTTGCTAATCACCGCGACAAGATTGGCGCGACTGGTATAGAGTGCGGCGGTCAGCGGATCGCGCTCGATCTCACGACAGGCCGCCGCAACCCCCGGCGAATAAGCCAACGCCAGATCGCGTTGGGTTGCCAGCGGCTTGGTGGCGCGGATGGCTAACTTGCCAGGCGTGGGCGCACGATGGTATTCAAGGGCACTGCGATCAAGATCATCAGCCGACATAAATGACTCCTACTAACGGTAACAAACGATTGTGAAAGCATACCAGTATGCGCCATTCTTGGGGCTGATCCGTTGTGCCGATCATTTTGTGGGGTTGATATGAGCCAAAATCACCACAATGAGCTGCGGGCGCGTGTTGCTAATTTGCCGCAGCAACCCGGGGTGTATCGCATGCTCGATGCCCAGGGGGTGAATCTTTACATCGGCAAAGCGCGGGATTTGCGCCGTCGGGTGAGCAGTTATTTCACACGCTCGCTGAATGCGCGGCTGCAACAGATGATTGCCAAGGTGGTTGAAATTGAAATCACCCTCACCCGCAGCGACAGCGAGGCGTTGTTGCTTGAAAATGAGCTGATCAAAACCCATCGCCCGCGTTTTAATGTGCTATTGCGCGATGACAAAAGCTATCCTTATCTGTATCTGAGCACCCATGATGTCTTCCCACGGCTGGCTTTTTATCGCGGCAAACGGCGCGCGGCGGGGCGTTATTTTGGTCCCTATCCAAGTTCAGCGGCAGTGCGCGAAACGCTGCAATTGTTGCAGAAGTTATTTCCCGTGCGTCAGTGCCGCGATCATTTTTATCGACAGCGCACCCGCCCCTGTTTGCAATACCAGATCAAACGCTGCACCGCGCCCTGTGTTGGCTTGATCGACCCGCCAGCCTATGCCGAGGATGTCCAGCGCACCATTCAATTTCTCACCGGGCGCACTGATGAGGTGATCAGCGGACTGAGTGCGCAGATGGAGCAGGCGGCGGCGGTGCTTGAGTATGAGCAAGCGGCAGTTTTTCGTGACCGCATCGCCACCTTGCGCCGTATTCAGCACCAGCAATCGTTTACCAATGTGCGCACTGATGTGGATTTGGTCGCCATTGCCCAAGCGGGCGGGCAGAGTTGTGTGCAGGTGTTTTTCATCCGTGCCGGGCGCAATCTCGGCAACCGTGCCTTTTTTCCCGATGCGCCAGCAGATGCCAGTGCGGCGATGATTCTCGGTGGGTTTTTGGCACAGTTTTATGCCCAGCACCCGCCGCCACCAGAAATTTTATTGAGCACAGAGCCAGAGGATGGCGAATTTCTCAGCGCAGCATTGAGCCAGCAGGCGGGGCGCAAAGTGATGTTGAGCGATCGGCTGCGCGGTGAGCGGGCGCAGTGGATTGCCTTGGCGCACACCAACGCCGAGTCCGCTCTCCGTGCCCGACTCGCCCAGCGCGCCAATTATGCCCAGCAGCTTGCCGCGCTTGGCGAATTGCTGATGCTTGAGAAGCCACCGCAACGCATTGAATGTTTTGATGTCAGTCACACCCAGGGCGAGCGTGCTGTCGCCTCCTGCGTGGTATTTGATCACCATGGCGCCTGCCAGAGCGAATTTCGGCGCTTCAATCTCGATGACATTCCTGCTGGCGATGATTATGCCGCGCTGGAGCAGGCCGTTCGCCGCCGCTATCAGCGGATTGAAAATGGCGAATTTGCCGCGCCCGATGTGCTGTTGATCGACGGCGGCCGCGGTCAGATCAACCGTGTGGCACAGGTGCTCACCGCGCAGGGCTGGCCAGCAGGATTGGCACTGGTCGGCATTGCCAAGGGCAAAGAGCGCATCGCAGGTGCCGAACAGCTCTGGTGTTGGGGTGCGGATGCGCCGATTCACGCCCCGCAACACACCCCTGTCAACCATTTGTTGCAACAGATTCGTGATGCCGCCCATCGGCTGGCACTCACTGGCCATCGGCGACGGCGCAATCAGGCGCGACAAACCTCAGTGCTGGAGACCATTCCTGGCATTGGCGCAGCACGCCGCCGCAAATTACTCACCGCCTTTGGTGGTCTACAAGAGCTAAAACGCGCCTCGGTGGAGGACATCGCCCGTGTCGATGGCATTAGCAAGCCCCTGGCGCAGACCATTTATCAAGCACTACATCCAGGACATTGATCAGCGTTGATCCATTACCTCAATTTCAGCTATTCTTTATGGCTTTGCCTGGGCGGTTCGAGGAATTAAACGACATGACAGCAACACAAAATTCAGCAGGCAGTCGCCATTCTGTGCAGCAGGCTTTTGCGCGGCTGCGTGAGGCCTTGCGGGCGCGGATTGTGGGGCAAGAGGCACTGATTGAGCGGCTGTTGATTGCCCTACTCGCCGATGGTCATCTGCTGGTCGAGGGCGCGCCTGGGCTTGCCAAAACCACGGCAATCAAGTCGCTGGGTGCCCAGATTGCCGGCAGCTTTCAGCGTGTTCAATTTACCCCCGATTTACTGCCCGGTGATCTTACTGGCACTGATGTCTATCGCCCCGAAACTGGCAGCTTTGACTTTCAGCCAGGGCCACTGTTTCACAATCTGATCCTTGCCGATGAGATCAATCGCGCTCCTGCCAAGGTGCAATCTGCACTGTTGGAGGCGATGGGTGAACATCAAATCACCGTCGGTGGTCGCACCTACGCTCTGCCCGAGCCATTTTTGGTCATGGCGACACAAAATCCCATCGAGCAAGAAGGCACCTACCCCTTGCCAGAGGCGCAGTTGGATCGTTTTCTGCTGCATGTGCGGGTGGGCTATCCCGATCCCGCCAGTGAACGCCGGATTCTTGCCATTGCCCGCGCTGAGGCCCCTGGTCACCAGGTCGAGCGCAGTGCCGAGCCATTGATTGGCAGTGCCGAGATTCAGGCCGCCCGCGCTGAGGTGATGCAGCGCCACATGGCCGATAATCTGGAAAACTATTTGGTGCATCTGGTGCTCGCCACCCGCGATCCTGCGCCCTATGATCCCGCGCTGGCGCGGTGGGTTGATTATGGCGCCAGCCCGCGTGCCACCATTGCCCTTGATCGCTGTTCCCGCGCCCACGCTTGGCTACGGGGTGCCGATTTCGTCACCCCAGAAGATGTTCATGCGGTGGTGTTCGATGTGCTGCGCCATCGGGTATTGCTTAGTTACGCTGCCGAGGCCGAGGGCATCACCCCGGATCGGTTTGTTGCTGAATTGCTCAAGCGCGTCCCGCTGGTCTGATGGCAATTTTTGCACATCCCGATTGCTGCGTGCAGGCCGAGGATCTGATTGGACTGCGGTCGCGGGCGGTGGCATTTGGTCAGACGCGCTCGCGCCGCCGACTGGCAGGCGTGCATAGCTCGCGCTATCGAGGGCGCGGGATGGACTATCGTGAATCGCGCCATTATCAAAGCGGCGATGATATCCGCACCATGGATTGGCGCATCACCGCCCGCACCGGGCATCCGCATGTCAAGCTGTTTGATGAAGAACGCGAGCGACCGATTGTGGTGCTGGTGGATTTTAGTCCGACGCTGTTTTTTGCCAGTCGCGGCGCATTCAAATCGGTGCAAGCGGCACGGCTGGCGGCACTGATTGGCTGGTCAGCGATTGCGCATAGTGATCGCATTGGGGCGTTGCTGTTTCATGGTGATGTGCATCGTGAGCTGCCTCCGGCAGGCGGACGGCGCGGCCAACTGCGGCTGATTCGCGCCCTCGTCGAGGCTGGGGAGCCAGAACGCGGGCTGGCGGCAACAGCGCATCCAGGTGCCTTGATCCAAGCACTGGCGCGGCTGCGGCGGGTGGCGCGTCCAGGGAGCTGGGTGTTTTTGCTCTCGGATTTTTACAACTTAACACCAGATGCCAGCCATCATCTGCTCCGGCTTGGTCAACATTGCACTGTGACAGCAGTGCAGCTTGTTGATGCGTTGGAATTGCAGCCGCCGCCACCAGGTCGCTACGGGGTGTGCAATCAAGCGCGCAGTGGTCTGATTGACACCCGGCTGCCAGCGCAACGCCGTCATTATCAACAACACTTTCAGCGCCAGCACCAACAAATTTATCACTT
>SKYD01000275.1 GCA_007128075.1 Thiorhodovibrio sp. | reverse complement strand
GGTTTTGCCGCAGACATGCTAGATCGCATCTTTGATCCCTATGTCACCTCCAAGACCAAAGGCACTGGGCTTGGATTGGCAATTGTTAAAAAAATCATCGAGGAGCACGGTGGGATCATCTGGGCTGAGAACACCGATGCGGGAGCGTGCATGGTGGCGCGCTTGCCGCTGTGGCAACCACGATCCCTGCCGCTTATAACACGCCCTGTAGGAAATACACCATGACTGCAATTCATATTCTTGTCGTTGATGATGAGCCAGATATTCGTGAAACTGTGAAAGAAATCCTCGAAGATGAAGACTATGTGGTGATCAGTGCCGCCAATGGCGAGGCCGCCCGCCAGCGGCTGCGCGATCGGCGACCGGATTTGATGTTGCTTGATATCTGGATGCCCGATCTGGATGGCATCAGCCTGCTCAAAGAATGGGCGGAAGATGACGACGGGCTGCCCTGTCCAGTGATTATGATGTCCGGCCATGGCACTGTGGAAACTGCGGTTGAGGCAACCCGGCTCGGGGCCTATGATTTTCTCGAAAAGCCGCTGTCGATGGCCAAGCTGTTGCTGACGGTCGAGCGAGCGTTGGAAGCCGAACAGTTGGCACAGGAAAACATCGGGCTAAGGCGCCGTGGGCCGCTGGTACATGAGCCGATTGGACGCTCGACGGCGATGCAGCGGCTGCGCGAACAGGTCAAACGCATCGCCCAACATGATACCTGGGTGTTGATCACTGGCGAGCCAGGCAGCGGTCGCGAGACCTTTGCCCGCTTTCTGCATTCACAAAGCATCCGCAAAAGCCGCCCTTTTGTTGACTTGGGTGGCGCGGTGATTGCCCGTGACAATGCCGCCCGCGAGCTGTTTGGCAGTGAGGAGGATGGGCATATCCATTATGGCAGCCTAGAACAGGCGGCTGGCGGCACCCTGTTTCTCGATGAGGTCGCCGATATGGAGCTGCAAGCCCAGGCGCAATTATTGGGGGCGCTGGATA
Organism: Thiorhodovibrio sp.; assembly: GCA_007128075.1. Lineage (GTDB taxonomy): Bacteria > Pseudomonadota > Gammaproteobacteria > Chromatiales > Chromatiaceae > Thiorhodovibrio_B. The sequence continues at coordinate 6,774 of SKYD01000275.1, read as the reverse complement.
ATGGCTCGTTTTTGCGCATTGGTGGCAGCGAGCCGGTGGCGATTGATGTGCGCATCATTGCCGCCACCCAGCTCGATCTGGAAACTGAAGTGCGCAGTGGGCGGTTTCGTGAAGATCTGTTTTATCATCTCAATGTGGTGCCGCTGCATGTGCCACCGCTACGCGATCATGCCGAGGATATTCCCGATCTGCTCAACTATTATGTCGATTATTTTTCCACCCACGAAAAGCTGCCCTATCGTCACTTTAGCGTTGGGGCGCAGAATTATCTGCGCAACTATGCCTGGCCTGGCAACATCCGCGAGCTAAAAAATCTGGTGCAGCGGGTGCTGATTCTCGGTGCTGGCGATGAGGTCACCCAAAACGAGGTCGAGATTGCACTCGGTGCCTCGCCGCCGTTGCCGCTGCAACCGCTCGATGGCTTGGTGTCCTTTGATCAGCCACTGCGCCAGGCCCGCGAGATGTTCGAGAAAGCCTATCTTGATTATCAGCTCGAAAAACACAGCGGCAATGTCAGCAAGATGGCCAAGGAAGCGGGCATGGAGCGCACCCATCTGTATCGTAAACTGCGCTCATTAGGGATTGAGATTAAAGAAAGACGGTGAAAATTATCATTCTTGGCGCGGGGCAGGTCGGCACCTCGGTGGCGGAAAACCTGGTCAACGAGGCCAATGACATCACCGTGGTAGATATTGATGGTGAGCGGTTGCGCGAGTTACAAGATCGCTTTGATCTGCGCACCCTCGAAGGTCACGGAGCGCATCCGGATGTGTTGCTACGCGCAGGGGCTGAGGATGCTGATATGATCATTGCCGTGACCAACAGTGACGAAACCAACATGGTCGCCTGTCAGGTCGCCCACACTTTGTTTCGTACTCCGCGCAAAATCGCTCGGGTGCGCGCCCCGAGCTTTCTTGACCACGAAAAATTATTTGACGGCAAAGCGTTCACGATTGATGTGCGCATCAGCCCCGAACAGTTGGTCACTGATTCGATTTTGCGGCTGATTGAGCATCCTGGCGCGCTGCAAGTCACTGATTTTGCAGGGGGTCGAGTGCGGTTGGTGGCAGTGCGCGCCCATTATGGTGGTCCATTGGTTGGCCATGAACTGCGCACGCTCTATGAACACATGCCGAACATCGACACCCGCGTAGCGGCGATTTATCGCCAAGGGCGGCCGTTGCAGCCCGAAGGCGATACAGTGATTGAGGCCGAAGATGAGGTGTTTTTTGTTGCCGCACCTAAGCATATTCTCTCGGTGATGAGCGAGCTGCGCCGCCTCGAAAAACCCTATAAACGATTGATTTTTGCCGGTGGGGGCAACATCGGCACCCGGCTGGCGCGGGCTTTAGAGGCGCATTATCGGGTCAAGGTCATCGAAACCGATCTTGATCGCTGCAAGCAGATTGCCGAGCTTTTGGAGCGCAGCATCGTGCTCCACGGCGATGCGGCGGATGAGAATTTGTTGCAAGAAGAAAACATTGGCGAGACCGATGTGTTCTGTGCGGTGACCAATGACGACGAGGCGAATATTCTCTCGGCAATGCTGGCCAAGCGCATGGGGTGCCGCAAAGTGATGGCGTTGATCAACCGCACTGCCTATGTTGATTTGGTACAAAGCGGACCGATTGATATTGCCATCTCACCGCAGCAGGCCACCATCGGCAGTCTGTTGCGCCATGTGCGACGCGGCGATGTGGTCATGGTACACTCATTGCGCCGAGGAGCTGCCGAAGCCATTGAGGCGATTGCCCACGGCGATTCTGGCTCCAGCAAGGTCGTCGGGCGCAGCATCGAGCAGCTCAAACTTCCCAAAGGCACCAACATCGGTGCCATTGTGCGTGATGAAGAAGTGTTGATTGCGCATCACGATACGGTCATTCAATCCGAAGACCATGTGATCTTATTTCTACAAGACCGCGAGCGGGTGCCCGAGGTCGAGCATTTGTTTCAGGTCGGCTTGACTTTTTTATAACAGGTGTTGATAAAAATCATTGCTGCCCACCCTTGATCATCGGTTATTATGAAAGCATATTAGAATATGCTTATAAACTGAGATAACGAGATGATCAACTGTAACACAATGCGCTTGGCAGTCAGCCTATCGGCACTGCTTCTAATCACTGGTGTCAGCTTTGGGCTGATGTCGATGACCAGCCCCCTTCTGATGACCATTAGCTATCTGGCACTGATTCTCGTGCTTGCCAGCGGCAGCATTCTGGCACTGATTTTCCTCATGGCACTGTTGCCGCCCGTGGCGCGCCGACTGGCAGGTTGTCAGCATTAGCCAGCCAAATTTTATTAAAGTGTCCAGGGTTCTCTGCGTTTGTTGATGATGTCGTGTCCTGACAACACCGTAGCGCATCTTTGCCCGACTAACGCAATGTATTCCAAAGGCACCCTTGATCTAGTCAACCAGAGCTTGGGATCACCCAAGTTGCGCATCGATCCACGCAGCGGATGATGCGTGGTTAATTGACTCAATTAGAAAAATCTGCTATTTTTAGTATTGATTTGCAGACCGATTATTTCAGCGAGGAGACCGCTAATGACCGATATTGCCGCGCTCAAGCAAGAGAAACAGGAATTGATTGACAAAATGCTCGTGATGCAGAAAAAGTTCATCGACTACGAGCATGAACACGGGGTTTCGGGGAAAGATTACTGGGCATCGAAAGAAGGGCTGCTTGCCAACTACCGTGAAAACTACATGAAGATGGCCAATCGAGTCGTCGATCTCGCGCACCAGATTGTTGGCTCGTCGCGTCTTTAAAGCGTTGATTGTTGGGGGCGCATCTGCCCCCAAATTTTTTCAGAAGCTCAGCGCCATCTGACCATGCAGCCCGTAATGATCGGGTTGCTCAGAGCCAAAACGCGCTGTTCCCGCAAACGAGAACCGCAGTCGTTCAGATGCAGCAGTGCTGATTCCAGCGGAAAACCGCGCATAGGTGTCTTCGCTGACATCATCTAGCGGGCTGAGGATGGGGCGATCAGGCGAGAAAGCAAAACGAGAAGAAAATTCTTTGCTGCGACCGATGCCAAAGTCGCGCTCAAGTTCCGCTTTTACATAGGTTTGCACTAACTGCTCCCCGAGTCGCCCTTGATGATCAAGCAAAGCACCGATGGAGCCGAGCAACCGCTCGCGGCGTTGTTTATCAAAATGTTGAGCAAGCAACACTGAGCCGCGTTCGGTATAAGCATCGACACTGCCCTCGGTGTAGCTAAGTGACAGCAGTGGCGAAAACGCCAATGAATCGCGCTCAACGCGGTAGCCTGCTTGCACCCGTCCGCCATAACCCCAGCCATCGCTGGCACTGCGTACCTGGGTTGCTCCAGAAAAACGGCGGGATGACAACTCGGCTTTGGTGACCGTCGCTAAAACATCAACAAACCAGGGCGCGTGATTGAAGGTGCCAAAAACGCCAAATTGATAGCCAGTGGTATCAAGCGTGCCGAGTCGTTGATCAATATTGGCATCTGCATCAGTGACACTCAACGCCGCGCCGAGTCGATGTTTCGCAGTAAGCGGCACTTCCGCCCCCACCGTCAACGAACGCAAATCCTGACGATAGCCCAAGGCGCCCAGACTGGCATCGCGATTCATCTGAGCATAGCTCATGGTTGCAAAAAACGGCGCATCAGCAGCCAGCAGACGCTGCTGATCAAGCCGCTGCTCCAGCACCGAAATAAAATGCCAAGAGATATCCTCTAGCACTCCCGCTTTAAGCCGCGACTGCTCAGGCGCGAAAATAAAATTTTCAGCGACTGTTTTTGCCTGCTCAAACGATAAACGGGCAAACTGCTGGGCGATGGGGTCAGGATCGTCAATGATGGTTTGAAAAGTGAATTCATAATTGACAGTATCTGCCTGACCGCGCTGGAGAACCTCAGTTGTTTGGGTGTCGGTGACGGCGGAGGCGACATGAACAATCAGCGCACGGTTGTAACGCCCCAGTTGATCGACTAGAGCAAACTTATCATTCCCATATTGCAGCAATGCGGCGCGGTTATACAGCCCAGTTTGCACTACCGCCGAGTCCGCCTGGAGTTGGTGCTCAACGAGTGCTAGATGATTTGTGGAACGCTCTTGAACGCCAGTGATTGGGAAATCAGTTACAGTTGCCCAACCGCGTCCATCGTTGAGTTGCGTTTGGGCAAGTGCTGGAATCGGAGCCGCACAAACCAGCAATCCAGCCAGTAATCTTTTCAAGAGCACGCCCTCTGTTGCAGTTTAGCGATCTGTGCTACGCGGTCTGATACGATCCATCAGCCGCGATCTAAAATCTTCTGCCGCAGAGCTGCTGCTTGATGATGAGTCAGGACGGCTACTGCTGGTCTCTGGTGGCGTTGGGTGCGCATCAAATCGCGCCGCAGCCTCATCAAAGCGAGCGTCCATGTCGAGATGATCCTGAGCACCGCGATCCGTTGACGATGTAACGCGACTGCTGCCTGCGGGGTCTGTGCTTTGCATAATCACACTCTGACTGCTGCCCGAGCGAGTGACTACAGTGCGAGTTCCTGGTGTTCGAATCACCTCACTGGTTGCTGGACCGCTGCCACTTTGAGTAATCACTGCTGTTGATTGCCCGTCACGATGCACCGTTGTTTCAGCACAGCCAACAACGCTAAACACCAGCCCACAGACAAATACGCCAGCAAGAGGGTAAACTTGTTTTAATAACACCATTTAGAGAGTCCTTCACAGATGAGGTGGCTAAATTCGGGCATGCAGTCGATGCTTAGCGCCCCCGTGGCTGCCGCTGCTGGACATCGAAGCCATACTGTCTCACGGCATCACTATTGATGTCGCCACTTTGTGTGGTGATTGCAGTATTATTTTGACCCGCCTGCATGGTGCGGCTAAAATTGCGCTCGCACTCTTGTTCTATCTGAGCACGATTTTCAGGGTTCATCTGAATGTTGACATCATAGCACGGATTACCATGGGTATTGCGTGCAGGTTGAGCCACAACGGCGCTGCTGATCAGTAAAACACCAGTGATTGCAGGAATAACAAGTTTATTCATCAGTTTAGCTCCATTTAAAAAAACAAGAAATTTGTGAGGTGGCACGATGTGCGCCACCTCAACCCAATTTAGCGAGCGCGTTGATCTGCTTGGATCACATTCCGACCACGACCGAACTGACCAGCTTGAACCTCATTGATATTGCCGCGTTGCTGTACACGACCAAGGTTTTCATCGCCTTCTTGGTAGGTAGAAGTTAAGTTGTCATCACCACTCTGTGAGTGATCCGCCATATTTTGACGGCCTTCTTGGATACTGGTGATGGTATTCATTTGCGCGAAGGCTGGGGCTGCCAAGCACAGTGTGAAAACGGATGCCAAAAGGACTTTGATTTGCTTGCTCATTGTTAACCTCAGTTAGTGGATTTAATCATTTGAAAATGAAATGGCTGCACTAAGCATGTTGCACACTTCATTTATCAAAAACACTGATAAGTAACAGTTGGTTTCATAAAGTAAAACCAAGATGTTACTTATTGCTACAGCATAGACCAGTCCAGCGATTTTAGCAAGGCATGACATCGGGCAACTCTTATTTACTCACAGCGTTCCGAACTCACGATCAGCGTTGCGTGCTGTTCATAGATAGTTGTCGAAAAAGCCGTTGCTAATACTACTTTGTTAAATTTCGGATAACCGCTTGATTTAGCAGCATATTTTGATCAGGCGCTTTCCTGAAAATAGCAGCAAAATCAAATATTTGCCTGCGAGATAACAAAGTAGAACTAAAACTTAATTTTCATCCGCCACCCGCACCACTTCTTCAATGGTGGTGCGGCCATCGAGTGCTTTGCGCAGTCCGTCGCGATACATGGTGGTCATGCCCTCGGCAATCGCCAGCCGCATGATCTCACCGGCAGTGGCATGTTTTAACACCGCCTGGCGGATGGCATCGCTCATCACCAACACCTCGGCAATCACCAGCCGCCCACGATAGCCGCTGCCATTACAATGGGCGCAGCCTTGGGGATGGTAGAGCTGCAACGGGGCATCGGCGGTGTGATCAAAGCGTGCAGCCAGCTCAGGTCGTGCCGTGTATGGGGTGCGACAGTGCGGACACAATCGCCGCACCAGTCGTTGTGCCAGAATGCCGTTGATGGTCGAGGTCAATAGATATTCCTCAACCCCCATATCCAGCAGCCGCGTCACTCCGCTGGCGGCATCGTTGGTGTGCAGTGTGGATAGCACCACATGCCCAGTCAGCGCCGACTGCACCGCGATGCGAGCGGTTTCCAGATCGCGCATCTCGCCGACCATGATGATGTCTGGATCCTGGCGCACAATCGCCCGCAGCGCACCCGCAAAGGTCATCCCAATCGATGCCTTGACCGGGATTTGATTGATCCCCGCAACCTGATATTCGACCGGATCCTCCACGGTGATGATCTTGCGCTCGGCGGTGTTGAGCCGACTCAGTGCGGTATAGAGCGTGGTGCTTTTGCCACTACCAGTGGGGCCGGTGACCAGAAAAATCCCGTAGGGCTGTTCGAGCACCTTGATCAGCCGTTCACGTGGCGGCCCATCAAACCCCAAGGCATCAAAATCAAACTGCACACTTTCTTTGTCCAGCAGGCGCATGACCACGCTTTCGCCAAACATGGTCGGCACTGTGGAAACACGCAGATCTAGCTCCTTGCCTTGCACCCGCAGCGGGATGCGCCCATCTTGCGGCAGTCGGCGCTCGGCGATATTGAGTTTCGCCATGATCTTGATGCGCGAGATCACTGCCGCCGTCGAGCGCACGGGCG
>SKYD01000049.1 GCA_007128075.1 Thiorhodovibrio sp. | reverse complement strand
GACAACATCACCGACTGGGCACTCAAACAATTCACCGCGCATTACAAACCCGAAATCGGCACCGGCAAAGTAGCGCGTAAAATCGACAAATCCGCTATTTTTCACTATTGCTACGCTGTCTTACACGATCCCAATTACCGCGAAAAATACGCGCTGAATCTCAAGCGCGATTTTCCGCGTATTCCGTTTTATGTCAACTTTTGGCAGTGGGCGGACTGGGGCAAAACGCTGATGGAGTTACACATCGGTTTTGAAACTGTCGAGCCGTATCCACTGACTCGCACTGATATTCCCGATGACAAAGCCCGCGCCGCCGGACTGTTGCCCAAACCGCTGCTCAGAGCCAAGCGCGATGAGGGTGTGATCGTACTCGATAGCGAAACGACTTTGAGCGACATCCCGCCTGTCGTCTGGGAGTATCGTCTCGGCAATCGCTCGGCGCTGGAGTGGATTCTCGACCAATACAAAGAGAAAACCCCCAAAGACCCCACCATCCGCGAGCAATTCAACACCTATCGTTTCGCCGATTACAAAGAACAGGTGGTGGATTTGCTCCAGCGTGTGACCACGGTGAGCGTCGAAACGATGCGGATTGTGGAGGGGATGCGCCGCTGAGCTTACAATGGCTGTAATTGATTAGTCGAAGCCACCATTGAAAAGGTCAAACAGTTTCATCAAGTTCGCTGGATCGCGCTCAGGCGCGGGGTGGTGAGTGCCAGCGGATTGAGTGGGCTGGATCCTGGCGCACGAGCGCAGTTGTCTGCCACCATCGTGCTCGATAATCCAGCTTATCGTGCTGAATTGCAAACGGTATTTGATCGCCATCCGTCGACTGCCATTGCCGATGACACCGATATGCGGCTGGCGATGATGGATCGCGTCCGTGGTGACACCCTGCTTGTCGAGGTATTGCGCATCGACGATGATAGGGCGACACAAAAACTCGAATTTGAGGTCACGCTGCATTGACAACCCCAGAATTACTCGCCCCAGCAGGCACAGTACGCAATTTACACTATGCGCTCGCCTATGGTGCCGATGCCGTCTATGCCGGCATTCCGCGCTACAGCTTGCGGGTGCGCGAAAATGATTTTGATGCCGGTCACTTAGCAACCGCCATCGCAGCGACGCATGACCTTGGGCGGCGGTTTTATCTCACGGTCAATCTGCTTGCCCATGAGACCAAACTGCGCACCTTTGCCGACGATTTGGCCCCGCTGTTGGAACCTGGGCAGCCGCGACCCGATGCGCTGATCATGGCTGATCCCGGGCTGATTGATCTGGTGCGCAGCCGCTGGCCAGAGATGGAGATTCATTTATCGGTGCAAGCCAACACCACCAATTCCTCTGCCGTGAAATTCTGGCAACGCCAGGGCATCCGCCGAGTGATTTTGTCACGGGAGCTGTCGCTGGATGAGATTGCCAGCATTCGCGCCGCCTGCCCTGAAATCGAATTGGAGGTTTTTGTTCACGGTGCGCTGTGCATCGCCTATTCTGGACGGTGTCTACTTTCAGGCTATTTCAACCATCGCGATGCCAATCAAGGCAGTTGCACCAATGCCTGCCGCTGGGCCTATCGGGTTGGGCAAGACAACTGGGTGCTGGAAGAAGCCAACCGCCCCGGCGACTATCTGCCGATTTTTGAGGACGACAACGGCACCTACATTCTCAATGCCAAGGATTTGCGCGCCATTGAGCATGTGGCGCGACTGGTGGAATTGGGCGTTGATTGTCTGAAAATCGAAGGGCGCACCAAGTCGCATTATTATGTCGCCCGCACCACCCAGGTCTACCGTTGGGCTGTCGATGCGGCTGTGAGCGGTCAACCGCTGGCTGCGGAGTGGATCGAGGCACTCGATGGGCTGGCGAACCGTGGCTACACAGCGGGCTTTTTAGACCGCCATGACACGGCTGAACAACAAAATTATCATGCTGGAGTCTCGCAGCATCACCGTCAGCAATTTGTTGGCGAAATCAGTCACTATGATGCAGCAAAACAGCGTGCCACAGTGACCGTCAAAAATCGTTTTGCAGTTGGCGATATGCTGGAGCTGATCACCCCAGAGGGCAACCATCGTTTTTGTTTAGAGCAGCTTGAGGACCAACACCACCAGCCGCTGACCGTGGCACCTGGCTCAGGCTGGGTGGTGCAGATGAGATTGCCCATCGTCCTTTCCCCATCGGCAGCGCGATGGGGATTGGTGGTACGCTGTTTGTGACCAGCGTTGTGTCGTAATTAACCGTTGACCATACTGAGCAGCCGCTGCAGGTTGCGACCAAACAGCGAGCGTTGATCGGCGTCCGCTTCCTTAAAGCGGCTGTCTTGCTCGATGAGATTGTGCAGCAGTTTGCCAGCCGCCTGCTGCGGTTGTTGCAAGAATGCGAGTACATCGCGGTTGAACTGTTCGCGCATTTCTTGCATCAGGTGACCCAGGCGCAGTTCGGGCTTGGCTGTCTCGGTGGGGAGCTGATTCTGAACTTTCGTGTATGCAGCAGTGGCGATACTGTAGTGCTCGGTGTGATTCATATTGAGCTGAAATTGAGCGATCTGGGTGTGATCGAAGCTTAGATGCTGGCTTTGCTCAAAGGCTTTTTGCACATCGCCACGATAAAAATCATTGGCTAATTGCGCGATATCATGCACTAGATCACGAATTGCTGCCATTTCCTTGTCGTTAATATCACCCTGGATGGTGAAGCGAAAGTTGGTTTCTTCGCTGCGGCTGAGCGAATAGGCGGCGAGTTGATTGCCATTGCTGCTGGCAAATCCGCCCGCATCAAAGTGATAAGCTTGGCTGTGATCAAACTGAATCGTCACCTTATCACCCTCCTGGGTGAGCAATTCCAGCTCAAATTGCTGCGCGCTATGATAGCGTTCGTTCATTGAAAATGCCGCCAGACTCTGGTGACTGAGTGCCTGACGGCTCGGATCGAGTTTGGCGAGCTTGTCGCGGGTCAGTTGCGCGGTTTCATCCACCTGCTCGGCAATCCGACCGTTGAGAATCCCGATGGCTTTGAGCTGTTCGCGAGCCTGGCTTAGCCCCTGCTCCATGCCTTCCCTCGCGCTATTATATAAGGATTGCAGCTCGCTCTCAGAGCGTCCCTGCGCCCGAGCGTTCGCCAACCCTTTGCCAACAAAGTGACTGATGCGATCCGAGACCTTTTCTGGCGTGTATTCGTTTGGCTCTAGCTTTTTTATCTCTTGGGCAGTCATCCCGGGGATATGTTTTGCTAAAGCGTTGAGAATACGCTGCTGCATTGTGGACAAATGGGATTGGTCGCCCATTTGCCCACGACCCTTCGATGCCGCCTTAGACGACAAATCTGTGACTGGAAAGGAACCAAGACCAGGCGAATGCGATTGAATGGGTATCATTAGAATGCCTCCAGTGATTGACCCTTTCTTTATCGGCAGCCGCTGGAAAAAGTTGACTGTCTAAATTAGGCCGCCTGAGCCGGAATTGTTTGGGCAGTGCGCAGCACTTGATTGGTCTCATTGCAATACACCAACAGCGGCTGATGGCGTTGTGCTTCGATCTCACTCATGCGGGCATAGGTGCAGATAATCACCCGATCCTGGGGGGCGGCCTTGTGCGCTGCCGCACCATTGACTGAGATCACCCGCGAGCCACGGCTGGCGGCAATGGCATAGGTGGTGAAGCGTTCGCCGTTGGTCAAATTGTAAATATGCAGTTGCTCATATTCATGAATGGCGGCAAGCTCCATCAATTCTTGATCGATTGCGCACGATCCTTCATAGTCCAACTCGGCGTGCGTCACACAGGCACGATGCAGCTTGCTTTTTAGCAGCGTCAGTTCCATGAGCAAAAAGTCTCCGAATAAACAGGCGAGAAAAATAATAGTGTATTGTCGCAATGCGAACGAGGTCTTGGCAAGATGTCCACTGTCACTCACCATAGTATTGCTTACAGTGCTGCTGGTGCTGTTGAGTCCACTGGCGGCGGCGAGTGTTGAGCTTAGTGCCGAAGAACGCGCCTGGCTGGATGCCAATCCCGAGATCCGTTTAGGCATCGGCGATTGGTTCCCGTCGGTGATTGTGCTCGATAACGGCGATGTCGTGGGTCTTGAGCCAGATATTATGGCGCGTGTTGAAGCGTTGACCGGGGCAAAGATTCAGTTTGAGGTTGGCGACTGGGCTGAGATGGTCGAGCGTGCCGAGCGCGGTGAGTTGCACGGCTTGGCGAATTCTGTTGCCCATCCTGAGCGTGCGCAACGCTTTTTGTTTACCCGTAGCCTGTATTCAGCGGCGCGTTATCTGTTCGTGCGCACTGCCGATTTAGGACGGATTCAGCGCATGGAGGATCTGGCGGGGCAATCAGTGGGGTTTTTAGTCGGCAATCTTGCCGAGCAAAAAACCCTAGAACGCTGGCCCGAAATTGATGCCAAGCCGCTTGCCTCATCTGCTGAGATGATTGACCAACTGCTCGATGGGCAGATTGCTGCCTTTACCACCCCGCTTAATATGTTGCAGTTGTTGCGTGAACGAGCACTGATGAGCGACATTCGCATCGCCTTTATGATCCCCGAGACTGAAACACCGTTGGTCTATTCCATTGGGCGTGAACATCCTGAGTTACACAGTATTTTGGATAAAGCCTTGGCGCGAATCGATTTCCCCCAGGTGCAGGCAATTATGCAAGATTGGGGAATCTTTATCCAATCCAACGACAACCTTGCCAAAGGCTTGGCACTCAGCGAGGAAGAACGGCGGTTTTTGGCTGAACATCCGGTGATTCGCGTCGGCATTGATCCGCACTGGTATCCATTAGAATTTGTCGATGCGCAGGGTCGCCATGCCGGTGTGTCAGCGGACTATCTAGCACTCATTGAGCCGCTGCTTGGGGTGCGCTTTGAGGTGACCACAGATCGCACATGGCCAGAGGTGCTGGCTAAAATCAAGGCGCGTGAGCTGGATATGCTGGCGATGGCGGCACCAACCCCGGAGCGCAGTCAGTTGCTAAACTTTACCCGCCCCTATCTGCGCTCGCCGATGGTGATTGTCACCCGAATCGATGTCGATTATTTGCCCGACCCCTCATGGCTGCAAGGTCACACAGTCGCCGTTGTCGGCGATTATGCCTCATATGAATGGCTGAAATATTCGTATCCTGAGCTGGATTTGCAGGTGGTCAACACCACGATTGAGGGACTCGAAAAGGTTGCCACCGGTCGTGCCTTCGCGCTAGTGGATAATCTGGCATCGGTGAGTTTTCTTATCAGACAGCAAGGGCTATCGAATCTCAAGGTCTCTGGTCAACTGCCAATGTCATTTGATCTGGCACTGGCAGCGCGCAACGATTGGCCGTTGCTACATGGCATTTTAGAAAAGGCATTGGAGGCGATTCCGCAGACTGAACAGGATCGAATTTATGATCGTTGGATCTATGTGCGATACGATATCCCGATCAATTATAAATTGCTGTGGCAGGTCATCGCGGTCGCGGCGCTGATTTTCTTTGCCATTTTGGTGTGGAATTACAGTCTCCAGCGCGAGATTGGCAAACGGCGGCGTGCCGAGGGGCAGTTACAAGAAACCGGCGAGCGGCTGCGCTCAGTTCTGACCTCGATGGGGGATCTGGTCTTTGTGTTGGATACCGAACAACGCTTTATCGACTGCTATTATCCGGATGAACAACTTTTGTTGATGCCGCCGCTGCAATTTTTAGGCAAATCCTGTGGAGAGGTGTTTTCAACTGAGATTTCCAAACAGCTCACCCAAGCAATTGCCGCCGCTACCCACAATCGTGTCCAGCAATTTGAATATCCTTTAAGCGTCGGGCAACAAACACAATGGTGGAATGCGAGCGTCTCGGCGCGTTACGATGGCGATGATCAGTGTGTCGGCAGCACGGTTGTGGTGCGCGACATCACCGCCCGCAAACAGGCAGAAATGGCGTTGCAACAGGCAAAAGAAGCAGCCGAGATTGCCAACCAGGCAAAAAGCGTTTTTCTTGCCAATATGAGCCATGAGATTCGCACCCCGATGAATGCCGTCTTGGGAATGCTCTATTTGGCGCTCAAACAGGCGACAGATGAGCGGCTGCGCGGGTATCTAACCCAGGCGCAACGCGCCGCCAAGGCGCTCTTGGGGCTGCTCAATGATATTCTGGATTTTTCTAAGGTCGAGGCCGGGCAACTGAAACTCGAACGGGTGCCCTTTCATCTTGATCAGGTGCTTAATGATCTGTCGATTGTGGTTGGCAACCAGGCAAAATCCAAAGGCTTGGCGTTTCATCTGCACAAAGCTGCCGATGTCCCCGATGCCCTGCTCGGTGATCCATTGCGCTTAGGACAAATCTTGATCAATCTCTGTACCAATGCAGTTAAATTTACCGAGCGCGGACAGGTTGATCTTCACATCCGTTTAGAGGCACGTCATGCTGATCGGGTGCAACTTTATTTCTCGGTGCGCGACAGTGGGATTGGGATGAGCGAGGAGCAGCTTGCGGATTTATTTGAGCCCTTCCATCAGGCGGATAGCTCAACGACGCGCCGCTATGGCGGCACCGGGCTGGGATTATCGATCTGTAAACGGCTGGCTGAGCTGATGGAGGGCACCATTCACGTCGCCACGCGCCTTGGCAAAGGCAGCATCTTTTCCTTGAGTCTGCCGTTTCAGTTAGCACCCACTGACAGCCGCCCAGAGCATGGTGTGAATTCACTCACCCAAGCGGCGGTGAGTCTCGCCGGACGGCGGGTGCTGGTGGTGGAGGATAATGCGATGAACCGCCAGGTCATCTGTGGCATTTTAGCCAGTGCTGGCGTGGTGATCACCATCGCTGAACATGGCCTTGCCGCATTAGAACAGATTGAGACGCACGGACTCGAGCACTGGGATTTAATTTTGATGGATATTCAGATGCCCGAGCTTGATGGGCTCGAAACTACGCGGCGGATTCGCGCCCGTGCCGATGCTGCAAAGCTGCCGATTATTGGACTCAGCGCCCATGCCCGCGAGGAGAACATGAAAGCCTGCTTGGCTGCGGGAATGAATGGTCACATCAGCAAACCGATTGATCCCCCGCGCCTGTTTAGTGAGCTGGCGCAATGGCTTAGCACCCCGACAACGCCACCGCCCACAGCACCGACTGAGCAACCGGCGGTGAGCCAGGTGACTGATCAGGCCATTGCCAACACGCTCGAAACCATGTATCAACTTGCCAGCCAACGCGATACTGCGCTAGAACGGCTGTTTCGCACCCAGCATGATCAATTAGCCGCCGCCTTGCCCACGGCTGAGCTGGCAACCTTGGCGCAGTTGATTGATCAATACCGTTTTGGTGAGGCAGCCGAGGTGCTCGACCAATTGCGCACTCACTGGCAGACGACCCAAACAATTCATTGAGGAAAAATTGATGCGCCACCCGCAAACACTACTTATCGTTGATGATCAGCTTGACAACCTGAAGCTCTTATCCGATTTGTTGGAAGAAAATTACCGCGTCCAAGCGGTGACCAGCGGCCAAGAGGCATTGTTGTTGCTGAATCAAATTGGTGCGCCGGATTTATTGTTGCTCGACATTATGATGCCCGTTATGGACGGCTACGAGCTTTGTCAGCGGATTAAAGCGCGTCCAGAAACCGCACAAACACCGATCATTTTTCTCACCGCGAAAAATGATACCGAGAGTGAGATGCGCGGTTTTGAGGTCGGCGCGGTCGATTATGTCACCAAGCCTGTTCACCCACCGGCATTGCTGGCACGGGTTAGCGCCCATCTGGCACTGGCTGCACAAATGCAACAGATGCAAGACGAGCG
>SKYD01000002.1 GCA_007128075.1 Thiorhodovibrio sp. | reverse complement strand
TATTCATCTTCTAGCCATCAAGGCGATAGAGCTTATCAAGAAGATTCTTGTTTATGGCTTGAGTCTGCTGATCAGCAAAGCTTGGGGTTTGTTTTATCTGATGGTATGGGCGGCCATGCTGCCGGTGATCTTGCCAGCCAGACTTTGGTCAATACTTATGCCCAAACTTTCAATACGCGTGGCTTTTCTGGCAATGTGGTGGAAAGCCTTGCTGTTTCTTTACAAGAGGGTAATAACCAGATACAGGCATTAATCCAGGATGGTACAGGTACGCTAGGTATGGGGGCAACTTATCTGGCTGGGGTTGTAAGTCGAGATAGAGTGAACTGGATCAGCGTTGGGGATTCGCCTTTATACCTTTTTAGAAAGGCTAAAATAAAACAAATTAATGAAGATCACTCCATGACTCCAATTTTTAAGGAGCAGGTTGCCACGGGTGAGCTAACCCAAGATGAAGCTGCCAAGCATCCTCGGCGTGATGATCTTTATTCGGCGGTTATGGGAGGTCAAATAGAGGAAATTGACCAGCCTACTGCTGCTTTGCCTTTGCATATTGGCGATATTATTATTGCTGCCAGTGATGGCATTCAAGTGCTTGACGAGACTGAAATGGAGGTCATCATTAATCAATGGGTGAATTCTGGCTACAAAGGATGTTTGTGTCAGCGTTTAATAGAAGCCGTTTTGCAGAAAAAACACCACCACCAAGACAATGTGACAGTCATGGCGGTAGCCCTAGTTGATGTCGGTAATTAAAGTTATTATAAGCACAATGGATACAGAAAAAATTTAATGTGTACCAATTCTCAAAAAAGAAAACCTTAAAGGCATGACTAACCAACAACGACTCAGACTCCCCATCGGCATTCAGACCTTCTCCGAGATCCGCGACGGGGGCTACTATTATGTGGACAAGACGCCGATCATCGAGCGCCTGGTCCACCAGAACAAGTACTACTTCCTCTCCCGCCCCCGCCGCTTTGGCAAGAGCCTGTTTTTGGATACCCTGCGCTGCCTGTTCGAGGGTCGCCAAAAGCTCTTCGAGGGGCTGTACATTCATGACAAATGGGACTGGCAGCAGACCCACCCGGTGATTCACCTGAGCTTCGGCAGCGGCGTGATGCGCAATCGCGAGGAACTGGACACGCGCATTCGTCACCAACTGCGCAAGGAGCGCGAGCGCTTCACCCGGGCCGCCGCTGCCAAGACGGATATTCCCGGCGAGTTCTCTGATCTGCTGGAACTCGCCCACCGCGAAACGGGGCAGCCGGTCGTGCTGCTGATCGATGAATACGACAAGCCAATCCTGGACAACATTCTGGACCCAGAACGAGCCAGGGAGCAGCGTGAGGGGCTGAAGAACCTCTACAGCGTGCTCAAGGATGCCGGTCCCCATCTGCATCTGGTGCTGATCACCGGGGTCTCCAAGTTCAGCAAGGTCAGCTTGTTTTCGGGGCTGAACAACCTCAACGACATCACCTTGGATGCGCCCTACAGCACGATTTGTGGCTATACCGATGAGGACATCGACAGGGTATTCTCCGCAGAACTGGCCGGTCTGGATCGCGAGGCCATCCGTCAGTGGTACAACGGCTACCGCTGGGGTGGTCCCGAAATCACATCGGTCTATAACCCCTTCGATGCGCTGCTACTGTTCCAGAAGCGCGAGTTCGGCCCCTACTGGTTCGAGAGTGCCACGCCCACCTTCCTGGTCAACATCCTCAAGCAGCGTGGGGTCTTCACGCCATCGCTGGAGCAGTGGGAAACGGAGTACGAACTGCTCAGTCAATTTGATGTTGACAACATCAGCACCGATGCGCTGCTCTTCCAGGCCGGCTACCTGACGATCCAGAAGATCGAAGAGCCCCTGCTAGGCTATCGCCAGTACACCCTGGGCTTTCCCAACCGCGAGGTGGAAACCAGCCTCAACCATGCGCTACTCCCATCATTGGGCGTCGCGAACGGCCCGCGTGAACGCCGCACCCTGTTCAAGCACTTGCAGCAGCACGATCTGGCGGGTCTGGAGGCGCACCTCAAGGCGCTCTACGCCAGCCTGCCCCACGACTGGTACCGCAACAACCCGATTGCCCAATATGAGGGCCACTACGCCAGCGTGTTCTACAGCCACTTCGCCGCCTTGGGGTTGGCCGTCACCGTGGAAGATTCAAGCCATCACGGCAAGGTGGACATGGCGGTGGATTTTGGCGGCCACATCTACCTTTTCGAGTTCAAGGTGGTGGAGCAGCTTCCCGAGGGCAGGGCGCTGGCGCAGATCAAGGCCAGGGGCTATGCTGACAAGTACCGGGCCAGCGGCAAGCCGATCCACCTAATCGGCGTGGAGTTCTCCAGTGAGCAGCGCCAGATCGTGGCGTTTGAGGTTGAAACGACTTTTTAATTAGATAATTTCACGGAACTTAATTCATCCATGACTCGCTTCAATGCCAGTTACGATGCCGCGGCCATTGAGGTGCTCAGTGGGCTTGATCCGGTGCGCAAGCGTCCCGGAATGTATACGGACACCACGCGGCCTAACCATTTAGCCCAGGAGGTGATCGACAACAGTGTCGATGAGGCGATTGCCGGGTTTGCGCGTCGTATTGAGGTCAGGCTGTTTGCCGATGGCTCGTTACAGGTCAGCGATGACGGGCGCGGGATGCCAGTGGATAACCATCCACAGCTCAATCTGCCTGGGGTTGAGGTGATTTTGACCAAGCTCCATGCTGGCGGAAAATTTTCTGAGGGCAGCTATCGCTTTGCGGGCGGGCTGCACGGGGTGGGGGTGTCGGTGGTCAATGCTTTATCACAACAGCTTGAGGTGTGGGTGAAACGCGGCGGCCATGAGTATCACATGGCATTTATTGACGGCAACAAGCGCACTGAGCTTGTCCAAATCGGCACCACCAAACGCCATGAAACCGGCACTCGGCTGCGGTTTTGGCCCAATCCTGGCTATTTTGACACCCCAAAATTTTCAGTGCGCGCCCTCAAGCATCTGTTGCGTGCTAAAGCAGTGTTGTGCCCGGGGCTGTCGGTTCGGCTCGATGACGAAATCAGCGGCGATCACACCGAATGGTGTTATCAGGATGGGCTGGCGGACTATCTCCGCCAAGCGCTGATCGACCATCAGACCCTGCCCAAACAGCCATTTATCGGCAGTCTCGAATCAGAACATGAGGCGGCAAGCTGGGCACTGGTGTGGCTGCCCGAAGGTGGCGACTTGGTGACCGAAAGCTATGTCAACCTGATTCCGACGGTACAAGGCGGCACCCATGTCAATGGGCTGCGCACTGGACTGACCGATGCGGTGCGCGAGTTTTGCGAGTTTCGCAATCTGCTGCCGCGCGGGGTGCGGATTGCTCCCGAAGATGTGTGGGCGCGGGTGAGCTATGTGTTGTCGGTAAAATTGCGCGACCCTCAGTTTTCGGGACAAACCAAAGAGCGGCTGTCATCGCGTGAGTGTGCTGCCTTTGTTTCAGGTGTGGTCAAGGATACGCTGAGTTTGTGGCTGAATCAGCACATTGAGGCGGCCGAGCGCATTGCCGAGCTGGCGATTGGGGCGGCACAACTGCGGCTAAAAACCGTGCGCCGCATCGAGCGCAAAAAGATCACCCAAGGGCCGGCCTTGCCTGGCAAGCTCGCCGATTGCACCGCCAGCGACCCCCAGCGCACCGAGCTGTTTTTAGTTGAGGGCGATTCAGCAGGCGGTTCGGCAAAGCAGGCGCGAGATCGTGAATTTCAGGCGATCATGCCGTTACGCGGTAAAATTTTGAACACTTGGGAGCTGGATGCCAACGAGATTCTTGCTTCCCAGGAGGTGCATGATATTGCGGTGGCGATTGGTGTAGACCCTGGCAGCGAGGATCTGAGTCGGCTGCGTTTTGGTAAAATCTGCGTGCTGGCTGATGCCGATTCGGACGGCGCACATATTGCGACCTTGCTCTGCGCACTGTTTTTTCGTCACTTTCCGCAACTGGTCGCCGCAGGACATCTCTATGTGGCCATGCCGCCACTGTATCGGATTGATGTTGGCAAGCAGGTGTTTTATGCTTTGGATGATGCTGAAAAACAAGGCATTATCGACCGCATCAGCGCTGAAAAACTCAAGGGCAAGGTCAGCGTGCAGCGATTTAAGGGGCTTGGTGAGATGAATCCGCGCCAGTTGCGCGAAACCACCATTGATCCCGACACCCGCCGTCTGGTGCAATTGACCGTTGCCAACGGCTCCGATGGCTATCAACGCATGGATTTGCTGTTGGCAAAAAAACGCGCCGCGGATCGCCGTGCTTGGTTGCAACAAACCGGCGATTTGGCAGTCATTGAGGTGAATTGATCGCTTTAAATCCACAAATTATTTGCATAATTCTAGCCTATGTTGACCTATCCTGATCTTGATCCCGTTGCCTTAGCACTTGGGCCGATTCACATTCATTGGTATGGCCTGATGTATCTGCTCGGCTTTGCGGCGGCCTGGGGGCTGGCGCGTTATCGTACACGAAAGCCGCAGTCAGTGATGACCGCCGCCCAGGTCGATGACCTCATTTTTTATTGCATCATCGGGACGATTGTTGGTGGGCGGCTGGGCTATATGCTGTTTTATGGTCAGGCGCAACTGCTCGACGATCCGCTGAGTTTGTTGCGCATCTGGCAGGGCGGGATGTCTTTTCATGGTGGCTTGCTTGGGGTGATTGCAGCGATGCTGTGGTTTGCCTATCAACACAAATTGCGATTTTTTGCGATTGCCGATTTTGCAGCCCCCTTGGTGCCACCCGCACTGTTTGCTGGTCGTTTAGGGAATTTCATCAACGGAGAGTTGTGGGGGCATCCGACAACATTGCCCTGGGGGATGCAATTGCCCTGTGGGCGATTTCCTGAATACTGTGGCGAGCTTGCCGAGTGGAGCGTGCCGCTGCATCCTTCGCAGCTCTATGAGGCTCTACTGGAAGGGGTGGTGCTGTTTGTGGTGCTGTGGCTATTTTCACGCCAACCGCGCCCGCTGATGGCCGTCTCCGGGGCATTTTTGCTGCTCTATGGATTTTTTCGTATCGTGGTCGAATTTGCTCGCACCCCCGATGCACACATTGGCTATCTAGCGTTGGGCTGGGTAACCATGGGGCAGCTTCTCTCTCTGCCGATGGTGCTTGCTGGCGCATTGTTGCTGGCGCTGGCATACCGCCACCGCCTCAACAAAAAAGCTAAGGTCGCGGCAGAGTAACCCCGCGCTGTCCCTGATATTTGCCCTGCCGATCACGATAAGAGCACTCGCAGACCTCATCAGATTCAAAAAACAGAATCTGCGCCACGCCTTCATTGGCATAAATTTTTGCTGGCAACGGCGTGGTGTTAGAAAATTCCAGCGTCACATGGCCTTCCCATTCAGGTTCCAGCGGGGTGACATTGACGATGATGCCGCAGCGAGCATAGGTGCTCTTACCAAGACACAGCGTGATGACATTGCGCGGAATTCGTAGATATTCGATGGTGCGCGCCAGCACGAACGAATTGGGGGGAATCATGCAAACATCGGCTTTGAGATCGACAAAACTTGAAGAATCAAAATTTTTGGGATCAACAATCGCTGAGTTGATATTGGTGAAAATTTTGAATTCATCAGCGCAACGAATATCGTAGCCATAGCTTGAGGTGCCAAAAGAAATCAGCCGCTCGCCATCGGCAGCGGTGCGCACCTGATGCGGCTCAAATGGATCGATCATGCCATGTTCGGTGGCCATGGTGCGAATCCAACGGTCAGCTTTGATCGCCATGATTCAATTCTCAACTCAATCAGTTGTGGCGTGTGTTGATGTCGGCTTCGCGCCAGGCAAGCGCACCAGCGTCCCCGCTGGCACAGCCTGTCGTCCCTCGCGCAGTGGCGCAAGCCACGAAGGATTGAGCGCGATCAGCTCTTGGCGCGACACGGCATAGCGTTGCGCCAGCGCATCAATTGTCAAGGGATTGCTGAGTTGAACCGAATGGCTCAACTGTGGCTGCTCCAGCGTCCACCCTTCAGGAAAATAACGCCGGGCGGTGCAGGCAACCTGGCGCGCGGCGAGAAATTCAGCATAAAAATTCCGTGAAGCAAAGCCAAACCGTGGTCCCCGATATTCGAATACAATGCGATCCATGGCATTGCCAAACTGCGCTCGGGCGCGCTGCATCCCGCTGGTGCCGTGATTGTATGCAGTCAGTGCCAGCGGCCAATATCCAAGCACCCGATAGGCATCGCGCAGATAGCGTGCCGCTGCATCGGCAGCAATCAGTGGATCGAGCCGCTCATCGATCAGTAGACTCACCGTCATATATTGACGGGCGGTGGGGCGCATAAACTGCCACATTCCAGTGGCACCGACGCTGGATCGGGCGTGATATTGAAATGATGATTCGACATGCGGTAGATAGGCTAAATCCTCGGGCAGACCGTAACTGCGGAAAATCTCCCGAAACGCAGAATCATAACGCCCGCTGATCTCCAGCCCACGGCGGAACCGCTCGCGCAGCCCGCGTTGGGCGCGCACTCGCCCCGCTGCACCTTGCAACGCTTGCTGATCTTGGGCTCTGATCTTGTCGAGCAATCGACGATCTGCTGTCGAGAGCGTCGCTCCGTCCGCGACCTGCTCTTCCAAGCGGCGCAGTTGTGTCTGCCACCGCTGGCGATGTTCTGCCAGAGCTTGACGGCGGGCAATGTGATCGCGCACCAGCTCTGGGGAGAGATCAATCACCTCATACACAATTCCCAGGTAGCGATTGTCGTGGATCGCCACTTGCTGCTCGCTCCATTCGGCATAAACTCGCTGCCAAAATTCGACATTCGGGCGCAAACGCTCTGGCTGCGGAAACAGCGCGTCATCGTGACAGGAAAAATCCGAACGCCAACTGGCACATCCAGACAGCAGCAAGATCAGAACCAGTACAATCAGTCGTCGAATCATGGAGGCCAACAGATCAAAATAACCAAATAAAAGCCAATGATCGCAGTTTTGCTATGGTGTTCGCAAGGCAGTCAGGGCAGATGTTGCCCAATCACCTGGCTGGTTGAGGTTGGCAAACGCGGCAACTTGCGCATCACAACACACCTCAGCGCAGGGATAGCCCGCCATCCACTCTTGGACTTTGCGGCCGCCTTGGTCAAGATAGGCTGTTAAATCGGCGGCTAGGTCACGGTGGATTAAGGCGTGTAGCGGCTGGCGGCGGTCGGCAATCGTCACCACGGCAAGCGGCTGATCGGTCAACGCTGCTGCCAGCCAGGCACCGAATTGGTGCGGAATCCACGGTGTATCACAGGGCGAAGTCAATAGCCACGGCGTGACAATGGTGTTTAAGGCACGCTCAATACCCGCTAACGGGCCAGCATCATCATGGCGCATGTCTGGTAGCACTTCATAGCCATATTGTTGATATTGCGCTTGGTTGCGATTGGCACTCACCATTAGGCTGTGACATTGTGGCTGGAGCGCAGCAATCACCCATTCGATCAGTGGACGACCATCCAGCGCCAGCAGCCCTTTATCCTGCCCGCCAACGCGCCGCCCGGCCCCGCCAGCAAGAATCAGCCCGGTGATGTCTAGGGGGCAAGGCGTTCGATGTGCCACGAATCGCTATTTTCTGTGCGTCGATAACGAAAGCGATCATGCAGCCGGTTGTGCCGACCTTGCCAGAATTCAATGGTGTGTGGAATCACCCGATAGCCGCCCCAAAAATCAGGCAATGGAATCTCGCCGTCGCCGAATTTTTGCTGCATCTTGGCAAATTGCGCTTCCAGCAAGGAGCGCGAGCCAATCACCTGGCTTTGTGGCGATGCCCAAGCGCCCAGTTGGCTGCCGCGAGGG
>SKYD01000214.1 GCA_007128075.1 Thiorhodovibrio sp. | reverse complement strand
ACGACATGCGCGAGATTCAGCGGCTGGTTGAGTCGGGCAACGAGGCTGCTGAACTGGCACTTTCAGTGTTTGCATATCGGCTCAAAAAATACATCGGTGCTTATTATGCCGCACTGGGTACTGTGGATGCCGTGGTGTTTACGGGCGGCATTGGTGAAAATGCCGCCGCAATCCGCGCCCGCGCCTGTGCTGGATTAGAGCAACTGGGGATCGCGCTTGATCCCATCCGCAATCAAGCACCCAACAGCGGCGAACGGTTGATCAGTACCGCCGATGCCAGCGTGCAAGTGCTGGTGATTCCCACCAACGAGGAGCTTGAAATCGCCCAGCAGACACTAGAGGCAGTGGGTTAGCTGTGTGTTGGAAGCTGGCGAACGGTTGAGCTAGAATTGACACCTATAGTTCGCGAACCGCCCCTACTACTTCAATACGCGACTCGCTGGCGGGTCGTTGATCATCCTTGACTCACTTCCATGGCAAACAAAAATCTGACCAGTGCCAAACGGGCAAAAAACGATGAGTTTTATACCCAATACGGCGACATTCAAAAAGAGATCGAAGCCTATTTGGAATACGATGCCGATGTTTTTCGTGACAAGGTGGTGTATTGCAACTGCGATGATCCCTACGAAAGCAATTTCTTTCGCTATTTCGTGCTCAACTTCAAGAAACTTGGCTTGCAACAACTGATCACCACCAGCTACAAACCCTCGCCCATTGCCAACACCCAACTGGAATTGCTCGGCAGCGATACTCAGCAGCCGAAAGGCCGCCCCAAGGTCACGGCGAACAAGTTTGTCATCAACAATGTGCAGGATTTTGATGGTGATGGCGAGTTTAATTTGCGCGATGTTGCCATGCAGTTAAAAGCCAACCAGCAAAACGAATGGTCGCCGCTGGAAGGCGACGGCGACTTTCGCAGTGCTGAATGTATAGAACTTTTGCAACAAGCCGACATTGTGGTCACCAACCCGCCGTTTAGTTTGTTTCGGGAATATGTGAAACAGCTTGTTGAATACGAAAAGCAATTTGTCATTATCGGCAATATGAATGCAATCACCTATAAAGAAATTTTTCCACTCATCAAAGAAGATAGGCTGTGGCTTGGAGCGACTGCTAACGGCAATGATATGGTGTTTGCTGTCCCTAATGGCTCAAAGATTGCGGAAAGTGATAGACAAAAAGCGGCTCGGCTTGGCTATGTTGGCGACTACACAAGATTGGGGAATTCGTGTTGGTTTACCAACCTCGACCACGGTCGCCGCCATCAGCCATTGCCACTGATGACAATGGAAGACAATTTGAAATTTAGCAGACACAAGCAAATCAAAGGCAAAACGCATTATGAAAAATACGACAATTATAATGCGATAGAGGTTCCGTTTACCGATGCGATTCCAAGCGATTATGAAGGCGTGATGGGCGTGCCGATTAGTTTTCTGGACAAGTACAATCCTGAGCAGTTTGAAATTTTAGGTGCAACTCAACGAGGTTGCCATGACGAAGTTCCCGATACAAAAAAATACGATGATTACTGGGAGGTAAGACAGGACGGTACAAAAACAGGATCAAGCGGTGGGAAAACAAATGAAAATGCTAATTTGCTTGGCAATGACGGAAAGAAAAATTACTTCATAAATTCTGAAGGTCGAATAATTCAATCAGCGTATCAAAGAATTTTTATTAGGCATAGAAAAAATTAGCATGAAAACCAGTCTAAAAACTGACATCACAGTCAAAGACATTTGCGCCGGATTTGTTTACAACGAGCTGGAAGGCAAAGGGCTTTTTGGTCTTTCGGGCAAGCTGACGATTCAGCCAGAATATCAGCGCAATTATATCTATGCCGCGGATGGTGGCAAAAAAGAGGTTGCGGTGATTGATTCGATCCTCAAGGGCTATCCAATCGGCTTGATTTATTTCAACAAAGTTGCTGAAGACAAGCTGGAAGTTTTGGACGGACAGCAGCGCATCACCAGTATTGGGCGTTTTATCACTGGTAAATTTGCCATTAAAGACGCAAATAACATGGAGCAGTATTTCAGCGGCATGGCACAAGACAAACAGCGCAAAATTTTACAAACCCAACTGCTGATTTATGAATGCGAAGGCACCGAGAGCGAAATCAAAGAATGGTTTAAAACCATCAATATCGCTGGGGTGCCGTTGAATGATCAAGAATTGTTAAACGCCGTCTATTCTGGGCGTTTTGTCACACTTGCCAAAGCCGAATTTAGCAATAGCCAAAATGCCAATAACCAGAAGCGCAGTGCTTATATCAAAGGCAGCCCGAACCGCCAGGATTATTTGCAATGCGCACTGAATTGGGTGAGTCGCGGCAATATCAGCGATTACATGAGCTTGCATCGCAATGATGACACCATCAACGAATTAAAAACCTATTTTGACAGTGTGCTCGATTGGGCATCTGGCGTATTTAGAGATGTGAAAAAAGAAATGTGCGGACTGGAATGGGGGCGGTTGTACGAAACTTATCACAACACAGCATACGACCCCGAACAGGTCGCCGCTGAAGTGCAAGCACTTTACCATGACCCATATATCAAAAGCCGCAAAGGTATTTTTGAATACATTCTCGGCGGTGCAACCGATCACAAATTGTTGGATGTGCGCGTATTTGACGAGGCGACCAAGAAGAAAGTGTACGCCGCTCAAACCAAACAGGCCGAAGCCAAGGGTGAATCAAATTGCCCGCTGTGCGTGCTTGGGCACGATGCCAACAAGAACAAACTCTGGAAACTGACTGAGATGGACGCTGATCATGTCACTGCTTGGACTAAGGGCGGTGCAACGGTTGCCGAAAATTGCCAAATTCTGTGCAAAACCCACAACCGAGCAAAGGGAAATCGGTAACACGCAGCGATTAGGACTTGAGCACCAAGCGCCACGCGGTCTTCACCCCGTCGCACTGGTTGGAAGCGGCTAACGATCCACCGACAGGCGATGAGTCAACGCCTCGCGATAGGCCGCCATGTCCGCAATCGGGCGCACTGCCACCCCGCTGGTCATGGCCGCCGATGCCAGCGTGCAAGTGCTGGTGATTCCCGCCAACGAGGGGCTTGAAATCGCCCAGCAAACCCTAGAGGCGGTGGGTTAGTGATCGGCGCTGGGTGTTGGCTTGTCCAGATCAACTGCATAGTTTTTATGCACAACCACACAACTTGCCATGATGTCATGCAGCCCTTGGTTGTTTTTGGTCATCGCAATCATTAAAAAACCAATAAACGCCAACAGCAACGAGACAAATTTGCCAAAATAGCGGGCGGTGGCACGCTTAAAGCTAATTTGCTGCCCGTTTAGATCGGTGACCTTGAGGCCTAAGACCAGTTTGCCAACCGTGGCTTGCAGCGGTGAGGATTCCATTTTGGCGTAATACAACCAAATCACCACCATTAAATAAAGGTCTGCTAGGATATGCGCCGAAATCAAATTGAACAATCCAACTGCTGCCAGCAGCGGGGCAACTGCCAAACCAACCGCAATCGCCCCGATCAAAAGAACAACCGTATCAATCAATAAAGCGGCAAAGCGTTGCCCAAAGTTTGCGTAGTGCATTGATTCCATTTCGATTTATAGTCAGTGAATGAGTGAGCCATCAACCCGATGAAGTGCTCGATAGTATAGACTAAAAATATATGTTAACGACCGCATCTTCGTCTACCTCATGGCGCTGGCTAACAAGCGGGCTGTTGATCGCGTGCAGCGGATTGACGCTGGCTGAATCCACAACCATCACCCCCGCCCGACTCCATCAGGGGCTGACTTGGGATTATTGCGGGCCGCGCCCGCCGACGCTCGCACCACTCGAACCCACAGTGCCCGATCAAACAGTGCCGATTGCCATCGATGCCGGGGCGCTGCGCTATGATCGCGCCACCGCAGTCGTTGAGCTATTCGATGGGGTGCGCATTGAGCAAGGCACACAACGGATTGAATCGGCAACTCTGCGCTGGCATCGGCTCACACAACGCCTTGAGACCGAGCAGCCGATTTTTTTGCAACACAATGGGTTGCGGATTGTTGGGCAAAATGCACAGATCGCGCTCGATGCCACTGAGGGGCAGATTGAACAGGCATGGTATCGCTTGAGCGGTCAGGCAAATCTGCATGGCTATGCCGAGCGCATCCGGCTGCTGGATGCTGATCACGCCGAGCTTGAGCAGGTGACTTACACCTCGTGTCCGCCCGATCAAGGCGGCTGGTCATTGGTGGCGGATTCGCTGGCGCTGGATCAGGTCAGCGGGCGTGGGGTTGCGCGTCAGGTCAGGTTTAAGCTCGGTGAACAGCCGGTGTTTTATAGTCCTTATGTCGATTTTCCGCTGGATAACCGCCGCCAAAGCGGGCTGTTGCTGCCGAGTGTGCGCACCTCCAGCGACAACACCATTGACATCACCCAGCCCTATTATCTTAATCTCGCGCCCAATCGCGATCTGACGCTCTATCCACGCTACACCAGCCGTCGCGGGCTAATTTTTGGAACTGAGCTGCGCTATCTCACCCACCATGATCGCGGGCGCGTTCATGCCGAGTTGATTCCCAATGACCCCCACCATCCCGACATCAGCACCCGTGGGGCGCTGCAATTTGATCAAACAGGTCACTGGGGATCGCGCTGGCGCACTGAATTGAATTACAGTCTGGTGTCCGATGATCGCTATCTGGAAGATCTAGGCACCAATCTTCAGCTCACCAGTACCCGTCGCTTGCTGCAACGCGCTCAACTCAGCTATCAGGGTGATCAATGGCTGCTACTAGGGCGTGTTGAGGCGTTTCAGACCTTGGATCGCAACATCGCGCCCGAAGATCGACCCTATGGCCGGCTGCCGCAGTTGCAATTGAGTTTGCAACCGCGATCATTGATCGGCGGTCTGCATGGTCAGCTTCATGCCGAATACGATTATTTTGATCATCGGCATCGCGTCTATGGCCAACGGTTGGCGATGCAGCCGCGGCTGAGCTGGCCGCAGCGTCGCAGCTATGGCCATCTCATCCCGGGTGCCGAGCTGTTGCTGTCCGGCTATGCCCTCGAACACACCGCATCCGGGCAGGCAAACAGCCCCACGCAAGCAATCCCCAGTTTTGATCTGGATGGGCAACTGGTGTTTGAGCGTCCAGTGAGCTGGGGACAGCAACCGGCAGTGCAAACCCTAGAGCCACGGCTGTTTTATCTCTATACCCCCTATCAAGATCAAAGCGATCTGCCGGTGTTTGATAGCTCGGAACTGAGCTTTAGCTTTGCCAATCTGTTTCGCAACAATCGTTTTACTGGCTATGATCGCCGTGGCGATGCCAACCAGCTCACCTTGGCATTGACCAGCCGCACTTTAAGCAGCCACAGTGGTCAAGAATGGCTCCGCGCCAGCATCGGGCATCTGGTGCATTTTAGTGCGCATCGGGTGCAGATTGACGACATCCCCGCGTATCATGGCGGCACCCCGTTTGCCGGTGAACTCGCCGCTCGACTGTGGGACAACTGGCGAGCGCGGGCGAGTGTGCAATGGGATGCTCAGGATCGACACGACATCTGGCCAAAACGGGCGCTGGCGCTGCACTACCGCGACGATGCACAGCGGCGGGTGCTCAATCTCGCCTATCGCTATGATAAGGGGCATCGGCGGATCAGCCGCTATGAGGATACCGATGTTTCACTGCGCTGGCCGTTGACCCAACACAGCGAACTCGTCGGGCGCTGGCTGTATTCGCTAGAGCACGATCACACCATGGAAGCAGTGGCTGGCGTTGCGTTTGGGCGTTGCTGCTGGCGGGTGCAACTGGTCGGGCGGCATTTTAAGAACCGCCCCCAGAGCGCGGGGGATACCTCGGTGATGCTGCAACTACAGCTTGCCGGACTTGGGACACTCGGGCATTCGATTGACCAATTTTTGAATCAGGAAATTCATGGCTATTCAACCTATTAGCGTTTATGCGCGGCTGCTTTTGATCAGTCTCGTGCTGGGATCCGTTGCCGCCGTTAGCGCCCCGATTCAGCCGCTGGACTCGATCATCGCCATTGTCAATGACGATGTGATTGTGCGCAGTGAATTAAATCAGCAGATGGCACTGATGGCGGCTGAGCTGGAATCAGACAATGCCCGCTTGCCGCCGCGTGCGCAGTTTGAGCGCCAGGTGTTGGATCGGCTGATCGACAATCGGCTGCAAATTCAGCGGGCGCGGCGGCTAGGGATCGAGGTCGATGACACCGCGCTCAACCAGGCGATCAGCCGCATTGCCGAGCGCAACGGCTTAACGGTGGAAGAATTGCACCAGGCACTGACTGCCAATGGCATCGATTTTGCCGACTTTCGCCGCGAGACGCGGATGCAGATGCTCACCGCACGGCTGCAAAACCAAGAGGTTGCCGAGCATATCCGCGTCACCGCCGCTGAAATCGACCGCTTTTTAGAGCGCGAAGGCGATTCGCTGATCAGCCGCAATGAGGTGCGCTTGCAACATTTGCTCATTGCTTTGCCCGATGACCCGACCACCGCGCAGATTCAGGCCGCCGAACAGCAAGCGCAAACGCTGCTGCGCCGTATGCGTGGTGGTGAAGATTTTGCGCGGCTGGCGCGGGCGCATTCGGATGGTCAACGCGCTCAGGAAGGTGGCGATCTGGGCTGGTTTGCACTCGGTGAGGTGCCCAGTCTTGCCGTTGAGCCAGCGATGACCCTGCGCAAAGGCGAGGTCTCGGCCCCGATTCGTAGCCCCAGCGGTTTTCATCTGATTCGGCTGATGGATTTTCGTGGCGATGCACCCGAGCCAGTGGCGCAAACCCATGCCCGTCATATCTTGGTGCGCACCAGTGAGTTGATTTCCGATGCCGATGCCCAGCAGCGTCTGCGCCAACTGCGCCAGCGCATCCAGGGCGGAGAATCCTTTGATCGGCTGGCGCGTTCGCATTCCAATGACACCGGCTCGGCATTGCGCGGCGGCGATCTGGGCTGGATCAATCCAGGCGATACCGTCCCTGATTTTGAAAACGCCATGAATCAGCTCGCCCCGGGCGAGATCAGCGCCCCCTTTCAAAGCCCGTTTGGCTGGCATATCGTGCAGGTGATTGAGCGTCGCCAGCAAGACAGCGCCGATGGGGTGATGCGGCAAAGAGCCGAGGACGCAGTGCGCGCCCGCAAGGCTGAAGATGCTGCCAAACTGTGGCTTCAGCAACTGCGCGATGAGGCCTATGTCGAGATACGGCTGCCAGCGCTTGACGATGACTGATATTCCACGGCTGGCGCTGACCGCTGGCGAGCCAGCGGGGATTGGCCCTGATCTATGTGTACGCATCGCCCAACACCCGCATCCAGCGGAGCTGGTGGTCGTTGCCGATCCCAAGCTGTTGCAAAAACGCGCCCGACAGTTGCGCTTGCCGCTGGTGCTGTTGCCATTTGACCCCAATGCACCAGCCCAACCGCAACGCGCTGGCCAGTTGCGCATCGCCCCCTGTGCCTTAGCGGCTCCTGCTGTCCCCGGACAGCTAAACCCCACCAATGCCGCGTATGTGTTGGAGACCTTAACCCTTGCTTGTGAGGGCTGTCTGCAAGGCAGCTTTGCCGCGATGGTCACGGCCCCAGTACACAAGGGCATCATCAACGCGGCGGGCTTTGCCTTCACTGGACACACTGAGTTTTTGGCTGCTCGCTGTGCTGCCAAGCCATTGATGTTGCTGTGTAGCGACCGCTTGCGGGTTGCACTCGCCACCACCCATCTGCCACTGCGAGCAGTTGCTGAGGCGATCACCCAAGAGCGGCTAGAGGGCATTGTGCGGATTCTGGATGCTGGATTGCGTCAGCAATTTGGGCTGCCCGCGCCGCGCATT
>SKYD01000022.1 GCA_007128075.1 Thiorhodovibrio sp. | reverse complement strand
TGGTCGGCTCTGCCGATGAAGGGCGCGATTACAAAACTGCGCGGGTGATGGTCTCGGCATTGATCCGCCATACCAGCCAATTTTTTGTCATTGTGGTGGCGTTTTATGTCGCCATGTCGGTCTCGGGACTGGGGGATGAACGGCTGCGTCACAGTCTCTGGACGCTGCTGATTCTGGCGTTTTATTTCCAGTTGGGGCTGTGGGCAAACGCCGCGGTCGTTGACTTTTTCAAACGCAAGCGCAGCCGCAAAGAACGCGATGATCCCTCGGCAGTCAGTGGCTATGGGCTGCTGCTGTTTTTCCTGCGCGTTGGCATCTGGCTGGTGTTGGCAATCTCGGTGCTGGCGCACTTTCGCTATCCGATTGCCGGTCTGGTTGGGGCGCTGGGTGTCAGTGGTTTGGCAGTGGCGTTTGCGGTCAACAACATCCTTTCGGATATTTTCAGCTCGATGGCGATTGTGCTCGACAAGCCATTTCGGGTTGGTGACTTTGTGATTGCCGGCGAAACGCTGGGCGTGGTTGAGCATATCGGGGTCAAGACCACGCGCATTCGCAGCCTCTCGGGTGAACAGGTGGTGTTGTCCAACACCAATCTGCTCAATAGCTGCATCCGCAATTACAAACACATGAAAGAGCGGCGGGTGGTGTTTAAGTTTGGCGTGATCTATCAAACCCCGCCGGAAAAACTCGAACGCATCCCGCCCATCCTGCGCGGCATCATCGAGCAGCAGTCCCTGGCGCGGTTTGATCGAGCGCACTTTGTCGAATACGGCGATTTTTCGCTGATTATCGAGGTTGTCTACTATGTCTTGAGTCCTGATTACACGATCTACATGGACATTCAGCAGGCAATCAACTTAGCGATGTATCGCCAATTTAAGGCGGAAGGAATTGAATTCGCTTATCCGACCCAAGAGCTGATCGTGCGCCAGTCCTCGCCTGCAACCACGATGTTGGGCTAAAAGTTCTAAATGTGCTCAAGCGGGGCACTTTCTTGACATTCAATCGTTGGGGCGGTTCGCGAACCGCCCCGACTGTTTCCATGTTCGGATAAAGCGTTCGACCATGCCATTGATTTAGGTGATCCATGTCCGGTCAATATGTCAATTTATTCACCGATTTTGGCTTTAAGAAAATTTTCGGTGAAGAAAACAGCAAAGCCCATCTGATCAGCTTTTTGAATACCCTGTTGCCCCAAAAACACCAGATTCAGGATTTAACTTTTATCCAGAATGAATACCAGGGAGCAACTGCGCTAGATCGCAAGGCAATTTTTGACCTCAATTGCGTTAGCGACAGCGGCGAGCACTTTATCGTCGAGTTACAAAAAGCTAAGCAGAATTTCTTTAAAGATCGCAGCTTGTTTTACGCCACTTTCCCCATTCAACAACAGGCGAAAAAAGGCGACGACTGGGATTTTAAACTGGCAGCAGTCTACACTATCGGTATTCTGGATTTTGTCTTTGATGAAGACAAAAAAGACCCCCAGCACAAGGATCAGGTGGTGCATCAGGTGCAGCTAAAAAACCAACACAATCAAGTGTTTTATGATAAGCTGACCTTCCTTTACCTCACCTTGCCCAACTTCACCAAAACCGAAGAAGAATTGGAAACCCTGCAAGACAAATGGTTTTTCCTGTTTCGCCATCTACACCGCTTGCAGGAGCAGCCCAAAAAACTGCAAGAACGCATTTTTAACAGTCTGTTTAAAAAAGCCAACATCGCCCGTTTTAAACCCGAAGAACGCATCGCCTATGAATCCAGCTTGAAATATTACCGCGACCTGACCAATGTGATTGATACCGCACGCGATGAAGGAAGAGCGGAAGGAAGGCAAGAAGGAAGGCAAGAAGGAAGGGAGGAGGGGATCGAACTAGGCTACCAAAAAGCCCAAACCGAAGCGCAACAGCGCATGAATCAGGCAGTGATGAATTTTTTTGGCTTGGGGCTCACTGATCAACAGATTGCTGATTCCTTCCAGATCAGTGTTGACGATGTCCGGGCAATCAAACAGCAGAACCAACACGGAGCGCCGCAGCGGTGATGAGGCAATATAAAAATTGTCAAGTCCCGTGTGATTATGTTTTTTCTTTTGATCGTGATTATCCGCGTATTCAGATTGTCACCATTCAGGAAATTATCGAAGGCGGGGCCCGGCTTGACTTGCCACTGCAACGGGATGTTTTGAAGAAAGCCGATCAAGCGGCAGCGGGGAAACAAACACCGCTGGGATTGGGTTGAGGGTGCGTTTCTGATTCAGATCAGACTGCCCACGGCTGACCAGCCGCTGCGGATTGGCTCGACCCGTCAGGGGGTCGCTGCTGCGTTCTGTGGTCAACCACCGGCAGTGGTCAGCGACCGTGTGCGGCGGCTGTTTCAGGTATGCAGCCAAGCCCAGTATCTGGCGTGGACGCTTGCCGCTGCCGCAGCCCAAGACCGCCCGCTGCAACCGAGCGCGGCGATGCTGACTGCGCTATACCAAGAATCTCTGCGTGAACATCTATGGCGGTTGCTGCTCGATTGGCCGCCGCTGCTCAATCTGCCAGCCGCCACGCAAGCGATGGCGACGATATTAAACGCTTCACGCACAACACCACAGCAAGCACAGACCGCGCTGATCACTGCCAGCGAGGACATTATTTTGGGAATGGATGCCCGTCGCTGGCTCACGCAGTGCTGCGATCCCGACGCGCTGCATGACTGGTCACAGCGCGGCACAACACTGGTAGCACATTTGGTGCAAGCACTCTATCGAAACAACATCACAACCTTGGGAGCCACGCCGCCGCTGCGCACTGTAGAGGCACTTGATTTAGGCTTTTTGGAGACGGCATTAGGGGGCGCGGATGCTGCTGCGTTTGTGGCTGCCCCCACCTGGCAGGGTGCATGTTGCGAAACCACGCTGTATACGCGCTATCAGAATCAGCCGCTGCTCATCGAACTCAGCAAACAATATGAAAACGGCATATTGACGCGCTTGGCGGCGATATTGATTGCCATCGCAACGGCAACCGATGCCCTCACCGCACCAACACCGCCTGCCGCTGGGCAGATATTGTGCCCTGCGCCGGGGATTGCTCTAGCGGCTGTCGCGGCTGCCCGTGGAATTTTAGTACACCGCGTGGTTATGGAACGCGGGCTGGTGCGCGACTATCATATCCTCGCCCCCACCGAATGGAATTTTCATCCTCAAGGCGTTGCAGCTCGCGGCTTGGCAACCCTTGCACCCTCAGCGCATCAACAGCCATGGGCGCGACTCTATCTAACCGCGCTCGACCCCTGTGTTGATTTTCAACTGGCTTAGTTTTTCGTTATCGGAAAACTCGCTTCAATGGCATCACCATGGCACAATACACCACAAAAGAGCGTAGCGGGCGCTGCGCTGCGATTAAAATAACTAAATTGACCACTCAGCCATGTGATGTCTATGTTGAACCGGCTCTTTTTTTGGCGCTCACGCAGTGCGCCCTCGGCTCTTACCCCAGAGGATGACACCGCGACCGAATTTTGGACGGTGCCTGATCTCATTGATTTTAATTATTATGTCGATACCGACGAGCTGGCGCTGCGCGAATCCAGTCAGCGCCGCCGCGAGCCCGACGAACGCGACCGACGGCTGTATTTAGAGACCATCAAGCCGCAGCTCAAAACCAAGGTCGCCGAGCATACTCCGACGCATCGACGCATCACCTTGCGCCGCTGGCTTGGACAACGGCGCAGTCAAGAAGACCCCGACCTACGGCTGTTGTTGCCAGGTGCCTCCTTTGCTCGTGGTCAGCGGCTGATTGGCTCGATTTTGGGGATTCTGGGCGTGGTGTTTGGGGCGATTCTGACCTCGGCGCTGTTGCAATACGACGGCCACAGCCCGGTCAATGTGTCCTGGTATCTGTTTATTCTGGTCGGGCTGCAATTGCTGTTGGTGGCGGCAACCGTGACTGCCTGGAGTCTGCGCCGTTCGATGCCAGTGCAACAGGCGATTCAAGACATTTCACTGCTGGCGCGGCTGATTCGCCCCCTCTTTTCGCGGCTGGCGGGCTGGGTGCAACAACATCGGCTGTCACAATTGCCGCCCTCGGTGCGCGACAAAGCCCAAGCGCAAGGCGGTCTGCTCCATGCCCACTACGCACTCTATGGCCCTGCTTCTTATCTGCCAGTTTTAATTCCGCTACAAGTGTTTGGCATCGGCTTTAATCTCGGCATTTTGTTGATGACTCTGGTGCGGATTTTGTTTACTG
Source organism: Thiorhodovibrio sp. (assembly GCA_007128075.1). Lineage (GTDB taxonomy): Bacteria > Pseudomonadota > Gammaproteobacteria > Chromatiales > Chromatiaceae > Thiorhodovibrio_B. The sequence goes on along the minus strand of SKYD01000022.1, from coordinate 3,633 downwards.
ATCTGAGTTTTGGCTGGGGCACCGCGCTCAATCTCGACCCAGCGTTTATCTATCATCTGACGCGGACGATTGCGCTGCCGTGGAGCTGGCTGTTTGGTGAGGGCAGCGGCTTTCCGAGCCTAGAGGCGATTGAAGGCTCGCGCATTTTGCTCAAAGATTCGCTGTCATGGAGCAATGACGAATATCTGCGCGCCTGGCGTTGGTTTTTGTTGCTGGCGGTGATCACCTATGGGCTGGTGCCACGGCTGATCTTGCTGGCGGTCGCCTCATGGGTTGAGCACTATGCGCTAGCGACCTTGCCCTTTACCCATCAGCGCACTCAAGCGGTTTATGCACGGCTGCTCGCCCCCAGTCTGGAGATCACCGTCCAGGGCAGCGGCATCGGGGCCGAGATGCCAATTCCGACAGCACTCAAACTCGATCATCCCCCCGCCGCACCGCCGACTGCGGTCAAGAAACCAACCGAGCAGATTGCAGCCGATGCCTGCTTTTTATTGCTGCACACTGATGTTGCCGAGGTGCTCACCGATGCCGATCATCAGCGGTTGCAACAATTGCTAAAACAGCAATCCGGCTGGCAGGTTGGGATTGCCATGCCCTTTGGTGGTCGCCGCCCCTCAAACACCGAGGTGTTGGCGCGGTTGGGAGCGGTTGATTGGGCAGCCCCGCCAGCGCGGGTGGCACTGATTAAGGATGGCTCGCAGCCACCGATTACCGAACATCTGCGCTTTTTGCGCGAGGTGCGGGCGTTGATTGGCGATCAGGCGCAATTGCTGCTTGCCCTGATTGGTGATCCTGAAGACGATGATCCGCTACCGCCAGTCAGTGCCTTTGATTTTAACGACTGGCAGCGCAAAATCGACCAGATGGGCGATCCCTATCTGCGGCTGGTGATGCTGACTGAACAGGAGGGGACGGATGACTAATCAGCCAATTCCGACCTTTGCCATCATGGGGCATCCCAATGCTGGAAAGTCCTCAGTGGTGGCAACGCTGACCGAAAATGATCGCATCGAGATTGACCAACGCGCCGGCACCACCACCCGCTCGGATCATTATCCAGTGGTGATTGATGGCGAGACCATCATTGAATTTATCGACACCCCGGGCTTTCAAAATCCAAGCGCGATTTTAGAATGGTTTCAGACCCATCATCACGAGCGCGATCTGGCTGGCGCGTTCATTGCCGCGCATCGCCAAGAGCGCAACTTTGCCCACGATTGCGCGTTGCTGGAGCCAGTGGCGGCGGGAGCGGGGATTATTTTTGTCGTCGATGGCTCCAAGCGCATTAAAGAAAAAGACCGCACCGAGATGGAGCTGTTGCGGCTGACTGGTCGTCCGCGCATGGTGATTTTGAATAATTTATCCAATAACGACCGCTATATCAGCGCCTGGCAGGATGCGTTAAGCAAATGTTTTAACTCGGTGCGGGCGTTTAATGCTCACCGCGCCACCTATGATGAGCGGATTAAGCTGCTCAATGCGCTCAAAAGCATCGATCAACGCTGGGAAGCGCGGCTGGCGGCGACGATTGAGGCGTTTCAGCGCGACTGGGAGCGGCGGATTGATCTAACCGTGACCACGATCATTGAGCTGTTGCTGGCAGCACTGGCGTTTCGGGTCACCCGCGTGGTGCGGGTCAGCGATCTGCGCGGCGGCAAGCGCGACCGCGAGGCGATCCAGCAAGAAATAAGAAACGCCTTTCAGGATGGTCTGCGCGAGGTCGAGATCAAGGCACAGCACGAAATCCGCGCCCATTTTCGTCATCATTTCTGGCATCTGCCGCCGGATTCCTTGCTGCAAAAAGATTTGTTTTCCGATGAGGTCGGTCAGGCGTTGGGACTCAAGCGCACTCAGATCGTTGTTGCTGGAATGGCAGCCGGCGCAACCGCTGGCGTGGGGGTGGATCTGTCCTTGGGCTTGGCGACCTTGGGCGCGGCGGCGCTCGTTGGGGCAACCACGGGCGGCTTGATCGGTGCCTTTGGCGGAGCCGCGTTGGCAAAATTTGATATTCAGCGCACCTTGGGCGTGGAACGCTTTTCATTAGGGCCAGTCACCAATCCGCAATTTGCCTTTATCTTGCTGGATCGAATTCTGCTCTACAGTGCTCGGGCAATGAACTGGTCACATGGACGCAAAGCAGCGGATGAACAGGCGCGCAATAAGGTTGCCGATAAAGCAGTCGCTAAAAAACGCGGCTTTACCGAGGAATTGACCTCGCAACAGCATCAGTTGCTTGCCAAATATTTTGCCGCAGCGCGTAAAGGACAACGAGTGGACAAATACGAAGACGACTGTCGCCAGATTCTAGCCAATCTGCTGCGTGGGCTGTCGTTGAGCGAAATCGACAGCCGCACAGATCTGTGATCATGTCGCAACACCTCTGGCGCTGGTTGCTGCTGCTCATCCTGGCGGTGGGTCTGTTTTTAGTCGGCTGTGATTCCAAACAGCGCGATCCCTTCCCCGAACTGAGCTGGGATGATTTGATGCCGCCCGACTGGGATCCCAATGATCAGTTCGATGGTTTTGAAGAAGCGGAAGAGCTTGCCGATGAAGACCCCCGCGCTCAAGAGCTGTTTCGTGAGCTTCAGCACATTCTGGATGATGCGCCCGTGGTCGATGCACTGGATGGGAAAGCGGTGCGTCTGCCTGGCTTTGTGCTGCCACTTGCTGAACATGGCGAGGGGGGCGTGACCGAGTTTCTGCTCGTGCCCTATTTTGGTGCTTGCGTGCATGTTCCACCGCCCCCTGCCAATCAGATCATTCATGTCGTTGCCCCAGAAGATGCCCCCTGGCCGGGTGGACTATTCGATTCTGTTTGGGTACGCGGCATCTTGCAGGTCACGCCCTTCCAAACCCACTTAGGGCGAGCGGGGTATCGCATTGACCATGCGCAGATCACCCGTTACGAAGAAGAAACCCCCTGATGTCAACACCACCACCAACCGCGCCTGCCCTCCCCGCCTCAGCGCGTCTTCCGCTCAATCGTTGCAATCTGCCCTCGGTGATTTTGGGTGGACTGACCTATCAGGCACATCCAGTGCCATTGATGTTAGATGGAGTGTGCGAATTTCACCGCGATCTATTTACGGTCTTGACACCGATTGATGAGCCTGAGTTACGCGCTGAACAGTTTATCGATTATATGACGGTGCATTTTTGCCTAGAGACCTTAGAGGAGGCGGGGTTGGTGCCTGGAGCGCGGCGCAAATATCGCAGCAAAGCCAATTATCTACGCATGGTGCGCGGCTGGGCGTTTGATTCCGACAGCCGTGAGGGCGCGGTGCTCAAGCATTGGGTGGAAAGTCGCTTTGGGTTGCTGGCGCGTCATCATGGCGGGCCGCTCGATGGCCGCAACAGCGAGGCCTATCATCAATATCTGGTGCAAGGCACCCGTGGACTCTATGCCACCAATGCACTCGAAGCCCAGCTCGATCTTTTGTATACCTATTGTCAATATGAGCTGGCGCGCCAATGGCCAAATGAACAGCATTTTACGCTGTATCGCGGCATCAACCGCATTGATGAGCATGAAATCGTTGCCCGCCATTCGGGCGGGCGCTATCAGGTGTTGCTCAACAATCTCAACAGTTTTACCAGCGACCGTGAACGCGCCGATGAATTTGGCGATTA
>SKYD01000146.1 GCA_007128075.1 Thiorhodovibrio sp. | reverse complement strand
TTATCCGCTGGCGCGTTTTCTCTACATCTATGCCAATGCCAATCCGAGCACGGGCTGGAACCCATTAGAGCAGGAATTTTTCCGTCTCGTGCTCTCCAAAGAAGGCCAGGGCGTAGTGCATCGTGATGGTTATGTGACGCTGCCTGCTGAAGTTGCCGCTCAGATTCGTGAGGAAAAAGGTTTAAATTAAGCGGCGTTGCTTTTCAATCCCCCTGGGTTCTGTGACGGTCTCTGGGCGCATGACGCTAGAGACCGTGCTTTTTTTGTATCGCTTCGCTTTCATCATCGACACGAGGTAGGACATGCCAACGCTTGCGAAACCAGAAGATGAGCCTGTTGGCTCGCTGCTGCCAAGTCCCCAACAGCGCGAGAAACTCAGGCGTATTCGCGGCTTCCATGATGCCTTCTCCAAATATGGCATTGCGACCGCCGGGTTTGGGGTGATCTTTGCCCTCATGCTGATTTTTGTTTATTTATTCTCTGAGGTCATCCCGTTACTCAAGCCGGTCAGCATGGAAGTGGTTGGTGAGCTGGCAGTGCCCGCAGGTGAGACCCCCTCGCCAACGGTGCATCTGACTTTGGATCGTTTTGAGCAGATTGGCGGGCGCTATTCTGCCAATGGTGCAATTACCTTTTTTGATGCCAACGATGGGCACATTCTGTCACGACAGCATGTCAAACTGCCCGATGAGGCCGTGGTCACCGCCTTTGGGCGTTCTGAAAGCCGCAAAAGCTTGTTTGTGTATGGCTTTTCTGATGGCTCGGTGATGCCGCTGCGGGTTGATTACACCCAAACCTTTCCCGATGGGGTGCGGGTGGTGACCCCTGAATTGGCGTTCCCACTTGGTGAAGAGCCGATTCGTATCGGTGGCGGCATCGAAGGTGATTATTCGGCGCTGGCAATTGTGGATGGGCGCGGCGGCTATATTATCGCTGGCGGCACGGATCAGGGTGAGATCGCGATGGCACTGTTTCGCACGCGGCGCAACATGTTTACCCGCGAGCAACAGATCACCCGCACCGACTACCATCTCCCCGCCATTGATCACCCCGTTCGTCAATTATTTGTCAATGAATCGCTGCGTAACCTGTTCGCCATCGACGATCAGGGCACGCTGTACAATTTCGATATTGTCGATGGCACCAATGCGCGGCTGATTGAGCAAATTGCGCTGGTACCGGAAGGGGTGACCACCACTGCTGTGGACTTTTTGGTCGGCTCACGGTCGCTGATTGTCGGTGGCTCGGATGGCAGTCTTGCGCAGTGGTTTTTGGTGCGCGATGAGGACAGCGGCGAGTCGCACATGACCCGGATTCGCGGCTTTCGCCCCCATCAAAGTGCGGTGCGTTATATCGAGCCAGAATACACCCGCAAGGGGTTTTTAAGCGGGGATGAGAATGGCACGGTGGCGCTGCATTATGCCACCTCCAGCGTGACCCTAAAAACGCTGCAAGTCGCTGACAATCCGATTCGACGGATTGCGATCTCGCCGATTAACCGCTTGGCATTGGTCAAGCGCGAGGGTGCCGAGACCATCGAGCGGCTGGCGATTGACAACCCACATCCACAGGCTTCATTCAGTGCGCTCTGGGGCAAGGTCTGGTACGAAGGCCGCGCCCAGCCTGAATTTATCTGGCAATCCTCCTCGGCGGATGATGCCTTTGAGTCCAAATTCAGTCTGGTGCCGCTGTCTGTCGGCACGCTTAAAGCCGCCCTGTTTGCCATGCTGTTAGCAGCCCCCTTGGCGATCATGGGGGCGATCTACACTGCTTATTTTATGTCGCCTGGAATGCGACGCATTGTGAAGCCCTCGATTGAGCTGATGGAGGCGCTGCCGACGGTGATCCTTGGCTTTTTAGCGGGGATCTGGCTGGCTCCCTTTATCGAGAACAATCTGCCGATTCTGTTTGTCGGCCTGATTTTGCTGCCGCTCGGGGTGTTGCTGTCGAGTCTGGGCTGGTATCAGTTACCAGAACGGGTGCGTCATCTGGTGCCCGCTGGCTGGGAAGCAGCGCTACTCATCCCGGTGGTGATTATGCTCGGCTGGATCACCATTAGCGCCAGCCCGTGGATTGAGGTGTTGTGGTTTGATGGCTCAATGCGCCAGTGGCTGACCGATGTTGGCATCACCTATGACCAGCGCAACGCACTCATTGTTGGTTTGGCGATGGGCTTTGCAGTCATTCCGACCATTTTCTCAATTGCTGAGGATGCGGTGTTCAATGTGCCGCGACATCTCACCCAAGGCTCGTTGGCACTTGGCGCAACCCCGTGGCAGACCGTGACCGGCGTGGTGTTGCTCACCGCCAGCCCCGGGATGTTTTCAGCCATCATGATCGGCTTTGGGCGGGCAGTGGGTGAGACGATGATTGTGCTCATGGCCTCTGGCAACAGCCCGATTGTCAATTTCAGCATCTTTGAAGGCATGCGCACCCTGGCTGCCAATATCGCCGTTGAGTTGCCGGAAACAGCGGTTGGCTCGACCCATTTTCGCATCCTGTTTGTCTCGGCGCTGGTGCTGTTGATCTTTACCTTTGTGCTCAATACCGCTGCCGAGATTGTGCGCCAGCGTTTACGCAAACGCTATGCGTCGCTCTAATTTAGAGATCAGAGGTTAAAAAATGAACAAATGGTGGAAAAGCGGCGCACCCTGGATTTGGCTCCACGGGGGCGCAGTCAGCATCAGCATCATCATGGTGTTTGGGCTGTTATTGCTGATTTTAGTGCGTGGATTTAGCCATTTTTGGCCGCATCCGGTGGCTCAAATCACCTATACGCTCCCGGGCAGTGCGCCCATCGAGGTCATCGGCGAGCTCAGACGCTCTGAAACCCTCACTGGACAGTTGATGCGCGAGGCGGGGGCACCGATCCCCGAAGAACAGCTCTTTGTCACCCGTCATCTCTTCAAGCTCGGCAATCGTGATGTCACTGGGCGTGATTTTACCTATTTTATCGATGATTTTATGGGTGAATGGCGCTATCCACGCGATATTACGGTGTTGGAACGCCGTGAATGGGGGGACTTTTTGGGGCAGCCAGTGCGCTTATTGGAGAATAATCGCCCGCTCAATCTTGCCGCCGATGAACTCTGGCCTGAGTTTCGGCGACGGCTGGAGCGCAGCACCGCGCTTGTTGATGACATCCGTCACATCGAGCGCAATGTCATCGGGCGCATCAATCACCAATTAGAGCGGGTGCGGCTGGATCGCCGTCGTGCCGAGCTACGCGACCGTCTGACCCCTGAGCTAGAACAGCAACTTATCGAGCGCCGCGAGCAACTAGAAGCACACTATGCTGAGCTACGGCATGAACTCGATGATCTGTATGCCCAAAGCCGCCGCGACACCATTGTGATGCGGGTGGCAGGTGGCGATGAGGTTGACATCCGCTTGGATCAGATCGTCAAGGCCTGGCAGCCCAATGCAATGTCCGTGTTTGCCAAGCTTGGTTTTTATGGCAAAGATTTCTTAGATTTTATCTTTGGCTATCCCCGCGAGGCCAACACCGAGGGCGGAATCTTTCCGGCGATCTTTGGCACCGTGGTGATGGTGTTGGTGATGTCGATTATCGTGACCCCATTTGGGGTGCTGGCAGCGATCTATCTGCGTGAGTATGCCAAGCAGGGCACCCTGCTCAAGGCGATTCGCATCTCGGTGTATAACCTTGCTGGGGTGCCGTCCATTGTATTTGGCGTGTTTGGTCTGGGCTTCTTTGTTTATTTTCTGGGCGGCAGCATCGACCGCGCCCTGTTTCCTGAGGCACTGCCGGCGCCGACCTTTGGCACTCCAGGGCTGTTTTGGGCATCCTTGACGCTGGCATTGCTGACCCTGCCGGTGGTGATCGTCTCCACCGAGGAAGGGCTGGCGCGGATTCCTTCGACCATTCGTCAAGGCTCGCTGGCGTTGGGAGCCACCAAATCGGAAACGCTGTGGAAAGTTGTCGTACCCTTGGCAACACCGGCGATGATGACCGGGCTGATTCTCGCCATTGCCCGTGCCGCCGGTGAGGTCGCGCCTTTGATGCTGGTGGGCGTGGTCAAGCTCGCCCCGACCTTGCCGATTGACGGTAATTTTCCTTTCCTGCATCTGGAGCGCAAGATCATGCACCTGGGCTTTCATATTTATGATGTCGGCTTCCAAAGCCCACACGCCGAGGCTGCCGAGCAGTTGGTGTATGCCACCGCGCTGATTTTGGTGCTGCTCATCGTCGCCTTAAATCTCACCGCGATCCAAATTCGCAACCGTCTGCGCGAAAAATACCGTGCGGAAGGCGATTAACCATTTAGCCATTGCAGGAGACTTATTTTGAATACCCTCGCCCCAGCAACCGCGACCCCCACCCATGCCGCTCCAAGCTTGGCATCTGGGCTATTTAACAGCGAGACCCGCGAGGTGCGCTCGCTCGACGAAGAGCAGATCGCGCTCTCGGTTGAATCTTTAAGCCTGTACTATGGCAACGATCAGGCGTTAGATCATGTCACCATGTCGATTCCCACCAAGCGCGTCACCGCGTTTATCGGCCCATCCGGCTGTGGTAAATCGACCTTATTGCGCTGCTTTAACCGCATGAACGATCTGGTTGATGGCTGTCGCATTGAAGGCTCGATCAAGCTCCACGGCACCGACATCTATGCCCGCGATACCGATATTGCCGAGCTAAGGCGACGGGTGGGGATGGTGTTTCAAAAGCCCAACCCATTCCCAAAGTCGATTTATGAGAATGTTGCCTACGGGCTGCGCTTGCAAGGGGTGAAAAATCGCCAGATCCTCGATGTGGTCGTTGAGCGATCCTTGCGTGCCGTCGCCCTGTGGGAGGAGGTCAAGGATCGGCTCAATGGCAATGCCTTTGGGTTATCGGGCGGGCAGCAGCAGCGGCTGGTGATTGCCCGTGCAATTGCCATTGAGCCAGAGGTGTTGTTGCTCGACGAGCCGACCTCGGCGCTCGATCCAATCTCCACCGCCAAGATCGAGCAGCTCATTGACGAGCTAAAAGAAAATTACACCATCATCATTGTGACCCATAATATGCAGCAGGCGGGACGGGTCTCGGATTACACCGCTTACATGTATCTGGGCAAGTTGATTGAGCATGCCGATACCATGGAATTATTCACCAATCCGAGTACCAAAGAAACCGAGGATTATATTACCGGGCGCTATGGCTAGCCTACACGGCGATCAACCAAAGGACAACGAGTATAACTAAATGAAAAAACACACCGTGCAATCATTCGACGATATCCTGCAAACTGTGACCGGCGATCTGCTGCGCATGGGGCAGTTGGCGCGGGATGAGTTAACCGCCGCGATCTTGCGGCTGGATAACGCGATTCCGGACAACCCGCCGCCGATTCAGGCACTGGAAAATCTGGTTGATGCGCTCAATGAAAAAATTGAGATCGAGGTGCAGCACACCTTGGCGCTGCGCCAGCCAGTAGCGGCTGATTTGCGGGCATTGATTAGCTGTAACCGCATCGCCACCGATCTTGAGCGCATTGGCGATCATGCTAAAAACATCGCCAAACGCGCTGATTTGGTTGCAGCCCAAGGCATCCCAATGGATTTTACACGGTTACATAATTTGTCAGCAGTGGTGGTGCGCCAACTTGATGCAATCATTGCTGCTGTCCACAATGCCGATGCTGAGGCGGCTGGGCGAATTTGGCAACAAGACCTAGAGGTCGATGCCCTGTTTGATGAAGCCTTCAATGCCCATCTTGCTGAGATTTGCCAAACCGAAGACAACGCCTTTAGCTGCGCCCATTTGTTGTTTATCGCCAAGGCGTTTGAGCGCATCGGCGATCATGTCACCAACATCGCTGAGGACTTGGTGTATTGGGTGACCGGGCGACGCATGAACAAACGCCGCACGGATAAAACACCTCTTGTCGAATAAAGCACGCAAAGGCAAAGGCAGCAGCAGCCACGAGGCCATCGATTGGCTGCTGTCGCTTAATGACACATTAAGCTACGCTTTTCAGCCCATTATCAATCTGCACACTGGCGCACTGTTTGGCTGTGAAGCGGTGCTGCATGATGATGAACAGCTCAGAAAACTCTACTTCAATACCCACAATTACAGCGCCCGCATTGCTTTCGAGCGGGCGTTAATCAACAAAGCGATTGAAGATTTTTGTCGCATCGTCAAGCGCAGTGATGCCTATCTGATGCTTAATCTCGGGGCGCAAGTGCTGATTGAAGACAAAAAACTGCTCCGTCGCGCCGCCACTTTGATGGCGGATCACCAACTTGAGCCAGCCAACCTTGGGATTGAGCTCAATGGTCGTGTTCATCAGGTCGCGCAAACTGAAAACTTAGCGACAATGCGTGAGCGCATCCGTGAACAACATGCGCTGCTCGTTCTGGACAATGTCATCGCCAATCAGATTGATATTCATCTGCTTTACAGTCTCGCGCCTGAGCTGATTAAACTGGATCGCTTTTTTCTTGATGGCATCGCCACTACGCATAACAAACGGATGCTGTTGCGCAATGTCACACGCTTGGCGCACGACTTGGGTATTCAGGTCATCGCCAGCGGCATTGACAGTGCTGACGATCTGCGGGCGTGTCGTGATGCTGGCTGTGATTATGCGCAAGGCGATTTTATTCAGGCTCCGACCACCGATCATCTACCAGATGTCTACACGTTTTTTAAACCCTCGCTGCCACACAATCGCCGCCAAGATCAGCACGATGCCAATCTGATCCGTGCCAATATCGAGTTTATCCCCGAGCTTTGTGAATGTGATTCGCTGACCAAAATGTTTGATCATTTTAAACGCCACGATCAGCAAACCCTATTCCCGGTCGTGGATTGTGCGGGCAAACCTTTGGGCGTGCTGCATGAATATACATTAAGAAAATATATTTATTCAGCTTATGGCCGTGAATTGCTTTGCAACCGCAGTTATCGCAAAACAATTGTTGATTTTATTTCGCCCTGTCCAGTCGCCGATGTTCACAGAACCACCGAATATTTACTTGAATTGTATGCTGGATCAGAACGCCCACTCGGTATTTTGATGACCGAAAATCAACGCTATATTGGCTTTATCTCTCAAGGCGCGTTGTTGCATCTGCTTGATGCCAAAAATATCGCCGCCGCCCGTGACCAAAATCCACTCACCCGCCTGCCTGGCAATCACACCATTGCTGAATATGTCGCTCAGTGTCTTGCTGACAGTGACATCGAAACCAGCTTGGTGTATTTTGATTTCGACTACTTCAAACCGTTTAATGATGCTTACGGCTTTCGGGTTGGGGATCGCGCTATTGTGTTGTTTGCTGATTTATTGCGCAAACAGTTTGCTGACAACGCCTGTTTTATCGGTCATATTGGCGGCGATGATTTTTTTGCAGGCTTTCGTGGTTTGGGACAACCCGAGGTGTTCGAGCGCGTGCAACATTTACTGCACCAGTTCTCCTACGAGGCACAAAGTTTGTACGATTCAGCAACCCGTGAGCGCGGTCAAATGGAAGTGATCGACCGCAACGGAAACCAAATCACCGTTCCACTGCTGCGCTGCAGCGCGGCGATGTTGTCACTTGCCGCGGGTGGCACCCATGCCAAAACCATCGACGACCTCGCGCAACAGATCGCGTATCTCAAAAAACAAGCCAAACAATCGCCATCGGGCATTGCCTGCGCCCACCTTGGCGCTGACAACTGACGCTGATTAATAAATTCCAAATTCGTTGCAATATGACGAACAGAGAATTTTTAATTGTCATCAAAACTTAACTTTTATCTTCCATTCACTTGCGACATACTTCTATTCATTGTATTGATCACACTTTGAAGAGGAAGTTATGATGCAGAATTTAAATGAACTTCACCATACAGTTGAGCTGACACATCAAACGACTCAGCCGTTCATACCGCAGAACACCC
>SKYD01000296.1 GCA_007128075.1 Thiorhodovibrio sp. | reverse complement strand
ATTACATTGTTTCACATGGAGCCATCTCCACGCGCTTACAAATTTGTTCCATCAATTTTACTGCCCGAGTTTGGCTGGACACATCAAGAAGCAGGACAAAAATACTCGAATAATGAAAAAAGCTTTCGACAGACGATAAACGCAGCAGGGTATAGCAATCGCGGTTTTACAATTAAGGTTGATAGAACCGATAGAAAAATTTTAGTTGATTTTGATTATCGTAAAATTGTCGATGATGCTCATCCTGAGTGGATCAAAGCTGTTTCTGGTAAAACATTAAACCCAACGCCTTACTGGGGCTTTGATGATTTGTATCATAAAGCAGGGACAAAGTTGCATAACTGTTTTTTTGTTTGGGCGGAGTCAAAAACAATCGATGGAACGCTGCATTTTCATTATCAGGATGTTTATATGTTAAAACAATTTGATTTAGGTAAATTTATTGATGCGATTGAAGCAGGCAAGGTTTATATCGACTTTGATGCCAGAACTGGTCACAATCATGGCACAAAATTTCGGTTACAAAAAGGGTCACTGATCAATTTATATGCTGAAGTTCAACAATTCTGAAGTTCAATAGGTGGCGATGATGAAACAATCCCCGATTTTAATTGCGGCATTTATCTTAGGTGCTTTCGCGGTTGCTGGCGTTGGCGTGGTGGCAGTCACTCATGCCATGACCGATCAGCGCATTGTTGCCAATCAGCGTCAGGCGATGCTCAATAAGCTCGAAGCCATTGTCCCCGATGGGCAGTTGAAAAATGATCCGCTGGCTGATCGCATTCGGGTTGATCGCCCGGAGCTGTTGGGGGCAAGCAATGTGGCGGTGTATCGGGTGCGCGATGGCGATGCCCCGATTGCGCTGATTCTCGAACCGGTGGTTCCTGATGGCTATGCCGGCCCGATTCGGCTGCTGGTCTCGGTGCTGACCGATGGCTCACTCGGCGGGGTGCGGGTGCTCGAACACCATGAAACCCCGGGGCTGGGTGATAAGATCGAGGAGCGCAAATCGGATTGGATTATCCAACAATTTACCCACAAATCGCTGTCAGATCCACCAGAAGAGCACTGGAAAGTTAAGCGCGATGGCGGGGTGTTTGATCAATTCACCGGTGCCACCATTACCCCGCGCTCGATTGTCAATGTGGTGCGCAACACACTGAAATTTGTCGAAGAAGAATCTGCTCGACTGTATGCCGAGCCAGCGATTGGCAGCGAAAGCGGAGCCTGATGATGTCACAACCCACTTACGGTCGGCTGATAACCGACGGCTTATGGACCAACAACCAAGCGCTGGTTGCGATGCTCGGGCTGTGCCCGCTGCTGGCGACCACCACCACGGCCACCAATGGACTGGGCATGGGGCTGGCGACCACAGCAGTGTTGGTGTTGTCCAATGCCACCATTTCGCTGATTCGCAATCTGGTGCGCCCCGAGGTGCGCTTGCCGGTGTTTGTGTTGGTCATTGCCTCCTTTGTCACCGCCGTCGAGCTGCTGATGAAGGCGTATCTATATGAGCTGTATCTGGTGCTTGGGCTATTTATCCCGCTGATTGTCACCAATTGCGCGATCATTGGGCGCGCCGAAGCCTTTGCCTCCAAAGCCAATCTGCGCCCGGCGCTGGTTGATGGGCTGGCGATGGGGATTGGCTTTACCCTGATTTTGGTGATCTTGGGCGGGATTCGTGAGTTTTTAGGCCAGGGCACGCTGTTTTATCAGGCGGATTTATTGCTTGGTGCGGCAGCAGCAAACTTTGGCTTGAGCCTCGGCGAGGATTTTAATGGCGCACTGCTGGCAATTTTGCCGCCCGGGGCGTTTATCTGTTTGGGGCTGCTGATTGCGGGTAAGAATCTCATTGACTCTGGTATCCAGCGGCTCCAAACCATCAAGCTCAAGCAACCGTTATCCGCCACCCAAGCAGCGACCTAATCGCGCTGTGATTGCGCTGCCATGCCAGCGTTTATCAACGCACTCAGTTGGGAAGGCTGGTTTAGTTTAGGCATCGTTGTCTGGTGCTTTGGCATGTTTGCCTTCACCCGGGTGTCACCGGATCTGGTGACCACGGGTGCCTTGACGCTGCTGTTAGTCCTCAATATCTTAACCCCCCATGAGGCACTGGCGGGCTTTTCCAACGCCGGAATGCTCACGGTCGGGGTGCTTTATGTCGTTGTGAGTGGACTGACTGAGACCGGTGCGGTTGGCTGGATTGGCTCAAATTTACTCGGTCAGCCACGCGGTCCGCGTCAGGCGCGGCTGCGGCTGATGCTGCCGGTGGCCGCCATCAGCGCCTTTCTCAACAACACCCCGGTCGTTGCTATTTTTATCCCCGCTGTCCAAGATTGGGCAAAACGCTACCAACTGGATTTAGCACGCCTGCTCATTCCGCTCTCCTATGCCAGCATCGTCGGCGGCACCTGCACACTGATTGGCACCAGCACCAATCTGGTTATTAATGGCTTGTATTCTGAGCGCGTCAATGACGCTGGATTTAGCGTGTTTGCCCCGGCTTGGGTCGGGCTGCCGGTCACGGTTGCCACCTTCCTTTTTTTGCTGACCTTCGGCGAATGGCTGCTGCCCAAAAATCGCTCCAGCGTGGTCGATTATCGCAATGTGCGCCAGTACATTGTCGAGATGTTGATTGAAGATCACAGTCCCTTGGTCAACACCACAGTCGAGGCTTCGGGGCTGCATCAGATTCCGGGGCTGTCGCTGATCGAGATTGAGCGCGATCAAGCACCGCTGTCCGTTCACGCGAAACAAATTCTGAATGCCGGTGATCGGCTGGTGTTTGCGGGCATTGTCGATTCGGTGATGGATTTACAGCGCACGCGGGGGCTGATTCCCGCCACTGATCAAGTCTTTAAGCTCGATACCCCGCGGCCAGGGCGTTGTTTTGTCGAGGCAGTGGTGGCGCATCGTTGTCCGCTGATTGGGCGCACGGTGCGTGCTGGACGCTTTCGCAATCGCTATCAGGCGGTGATTATTGCCCTGTCGCGCAATGCCACCCGCATCACCGGGCGCATCGATGAGATGACGCTGTTGCCTGGTGATACCTTGCTGTTGGAAACCGACCCCGATTTTGTTGAGCGCAACAAAAACTTGCGTGATTTCTTGTTGTTAAGCCAGATCGGCGATCAGCACCCGATTGATCATCGTCGCGCCCCGCTGGCGATTCTGATTGTGATGGCGATGGTGGCGAGTGCAGCAATCGGCTGGCTGACCATGCTGGAGGCGGCATTGTTGGCGGCGGGGGCGATGATTGTCACCCGCTGCATTGATGGACGCACTGCCCGCCGGGCGCCAGATCGCAAAATTTTATTGGTGATTGCGACCTCCTTTGGCATTGGCACCGCACTCGAAAACACCGGCGCGGCGAGTTTGGTTGCGGGTGGGCTGATTGGGCTGGGTGGTGGGCATCCTGAGCTGACGCTGGCGCTGGTGTTTGTCGCCACTGCAACCCTGACTGCGCTTGCAACCAACAATGTCGCGGCGGTGTTGGTGTTTCCGATTGCATTAGAAACTGCTCGGGTGATGGGGGTGGCTCCCGAGGCGTTGATTGTCACTCTCATGGTTGGTGCCTCAGCAAGTTTTGCTACCCATATCGGCTATCAAACCAATCTGATGGTGTTTAATGTCGGCGGCTATCAATTCAGCGATTTCTTGCGGATTGGGATTCCGCTGACCCTGGTGGTGGGATTGGTCACTGTGTTGGTTACGCCTTTAGTGTGGGGATTGGCAACGCTTGATGAAGCAGCGATGATCGAGGAGCCGGAGCCGGAACCAACACCCGCGCCGCTGATTGACCCTGAACTGCCATTGGATGCTGCACCCGAAGCTAAACCAACCGCACCCGTGTTGATCGCTGAACCCACATTCGCCCCCGAGTCAGAATCACAGCCAGCGTGCGATCCCCAACAACCACTGATTTTGACCCATGCTGCCACTGCCACGCGGCTAGAAGTGCCTCGCTGTGTGCTCGACAATGGCGAGCCGCAACTGCTCACCTTGCCGACCATCGATAACGATGTGGTGCTCATGGTGCAGCGACATCTTGCCGATCTGGGCTATGACCCTGGGGCACTCGATGGGTTGATTGGGCCTGCAACCCGAGACGCTATCCGCCGCTTTCAGGCCGATCACGGACTGCCAGTGACCGGTGCCATTGGTTTTGTCCTGTTGGAGCAATTGTCGCTTTTGTAAGCTATAATCGCACGGGGTTCGACAATCACTCAACTTCTGGAGTCACTGACCAATGACGGACACCATTCGCGCCCTGCATGAACAAGGCGGCGGGCAATTGGTTCAAGGGCTGCGTGAGCGGCTGCGTCAATCGCGCCAGCGCCTTGAAGAAGTCCCGGTTCCCCAGCCGCAGGGGCGTTTGTCACGCATGGTCGGCATGACCTTGGAAGCCGAGGGGATTCGGCTGCCGGTTGGAGGGCGTGCCGCGATTCATACCGCCACTGGAGCACGACTCCCCGCCGAGGTGGTTGGTTTTCAGGGCGAGCGCACCTTTTTGATGCCCGAAGGGCGCATGGATGGACTCGCACCTGGGGCGCGCATTGAACCATTAGAGCAATCACGACGGATTGCAGTCGGCAGTGAGCTGCTCGGTCGGGTGATCGATGCCAACGGCAAGCCGCTTGATGGTGGCGGGCCGATCCGCTCTCAAACCTTGGTGCCGCTTGAAGGGCGACCGATCAATCCGCTCAGCCGCGATCCAGTGCGCACGCCGCTGGATGTTGGCATTCGAGCACTTAATGGTCTGTTGTCGGTGGGGCGTGGCCAGCGTTTGGGGCTGTTTGCCGGCAGTGGCGTCGGCAAAAGTGTGTTACTGGGGATGATGACGCGACACACCGCCGCTGATGTGATTGTGGTTGGGCTGATTGGCGAGCGCGGTCGTGAGGTGAATGAGTTTATCCACGATATTCTCGATGTTGAATCCAGAAAGCGCACCGTCGTCGTTGCCGTGCCTGCTGATCAATCGCCCTTATTGCGTCAGCAAGGTGCTTGGGTTGCCACCACCATTGCTGAATATTTTCGCGATCAAGGGCTAAATGTGTTGATGCTGATGGACTCGCTCACTCGTTTTGCGCAAGGGGCGCGTGAGATTGCGATGGCGATTGGCGAGCCACCGGCGACCAAAGGCTATTCAGCATCGGTGTTTGCACGGCTGCCGCAACTGGTTGAACGGGCGGGCAATGGGGATCGCGGCGGCGGCTCGATCACCGCGTTTTATACGGTGCTTGCCGAAGGCGATGACCAAAATGATCCGATTGTGGATGCTGCGCGGGCGATTTTGGACGGTCATGTGGTGCTCTCACGCGCCATTGCCGAGACCGGGCGTTATCCCGCCATCGATGTCGGTGCCTCAGTGTCGCGGGTGATGAGTGCGATGGTGACACCAGAGCACGAAACCGCAGCCCATCGCTTTCGTGGACTCAGCGCGACCTATATGGCGAATCGTGATCTAATCGCTGTTGGTGCTTATCGCAAGGGCGCGGACCCCGCACTTGATGAGGCGGTGGCGATGTATCCGCGACTGGAAGATTATTTGCGCCAGAATCGAATCGAAGGCATTGATTTTTCACGCTCCACCCAGGAATTATTCGATTTGCTGGGGATTCCCAACACCGCAGGTGCGGCAACATGAGTGTACGCCGTTTTAAGCGACTGGAAGCAATTCGCAAAATGCAGGAGAATCTGGCAGCAATTCAGCTCGCCACCCAGCTCCAAGCCCTGAACGCCGCCGAACAACAGCGCGATCTGCTCAACAATTATCTAGAAAGCTATCTCAAAGCTGGCATCCCGGACGACATCCACCAAATCAAGCACATGGCGATGATGCGCCAGCAACTGCGGACGGCAATCGGACAGCAAGCCGGTCAGATTGCTGCCGCCGAAGCCGTCGTTGAACAAGCACGCGGGGTGTGGATCGAACGCCACCAAGCCACCTTATCGTTAACTAAATTGATCGAACGCCGCCAACAAGCCGAGTTAATCGAAGACAACCGCCGCCAGCAACAAGAGCTGGATGCTTGGGCAATCCGCCGTGCTTTTGATCGATTGCAACTTCAACACGAAAATTCTTAAAGTTTTTATATCAGCGCAATCCCCTTGAGGTCGGTGGCTACGGCAGAGGTTAAGGCAAATTTGGAATTGCTGACCCGCGTGCGCAGTAGCCGCCGCAATCAATATAGTTAAAATTTTTCACGGATACCAAACCATGACCCCTAAAACCGCTTTAATTACGGGCATCACTGGCCAAGATGGTGCCTATCTTGCCGAGTTTCTGCTCACCAAAGGCTATCTTGTTCACGGAATTAAACGCCGCACCTCGTTGTTTAATACCGACCGCATTGATCATCTCTACCAAGACCCGCACCAACTGGATCGACGGTTGATTCTGCATCATGGCGATATGACCGACAGCTCTAGCCTGATTCGCATCATGCAGCAGGTACAGCCCGATGAGATTTACAATCTTGCTGCCCAAAGCCATGTTGCGGTGTCATTTGAGGAGCCTGAATACACAGCCAATTCTGATGCCTTAGGCCCATTGCGGCTGCTAGAGGCGATTCGTATTCTAGGGCTTGAGCGCAAAACCCGCTTTTATCAGGCCTCGACCTCGGAGCTATACGGCAAGGTTCAAGAAATCCCGCAACGCGAAACCACGCCGTTTTATCCGCGCTCGCCTTATGCTGCCGCCAAGCTCTATGCCTATTGGATTACGGTCAATTACCGTGAGGCCTATGGCATCTATGCCTGCAATGGCATTTTGTTTAATCACGAAAGCCCGATCCGTGGCGAGACCTTTGTCACCCGCAAAATCACCCGCGCACTGGCACGCATTCATCTTGGCTTAGAGCATTGTCTGTATCTGGGTAATCTGGATGCCAAGCGCGACTGGGGACACGCTCGTGATTATGTCGAGATGCAATGGCTGATGCTCCAACAGCAGGAGCCAGAAGATTTTGTGATCGCCACCGGGCAACAATACTCGGTGCGCGATTTTGTCAATGCTGCAGCGCGGGAGATTGGCTTTGAGCTGCGTTGGGAGGGCAGTGGCGTGGATGAAAAGGGCTATCATGCCCAAACGGGCGCGTGCTTAGTCGCTGTCGATCCGCGCTATTTTCGTCCCACTGAGGTGGAAACCCTGCTCGGCGATGCCAGCAAAGCCCGTGATAAACTTGGCTGGACACCCAAGATCCGCTTTGAGGAGCTGGTCGGCGAGATGATGCGCGAGGATCTCAAAGCTGCTGAGCGCGATGCACTCTGTCAGCGTGAGGGCTATCCGGTGTTCCAGCACCACGAATGATGGTGTTGTCTTGCCGCCATGCCCCAAGGCGATTTGATCGATCTGCTCATTGATCATGATTGGCTGCTTGCCAGCAGTGGGCTGTTACTGCTGGCGTTGCTGCGCTTTGGGTTCTATCAGCACCGCGCCCGTCGCTTGATGACGCGCTTCCCTAGCTTGATGGCGCTTGCCGATTTAGTACTGTTGCCAGGAGCCGCCCTAGTCGTCGGCAGTTCACTGCGCGTTGGGGCAGAGATGCTGAATCTCGGTCTTGCTGCTCAGCCATTGCGTGGCTTTGCGGTGTTGCTGTTTTATACGGCGCTGTGCTGGGCACTGGTGCAGGTGCTGGATGTGTGGCTGTTTCGTCAAGGTCAGACATCGGATCGACGCGATCGAGTCCCCGGGCTATTGCGGGCGCTGGCGTATGCCAGTGGGCTTTTGGTCGGCATTGCGCTGACTTTGTGGCATCAAGGCTATGCAATTACGGGCGTTTGGTTATCGACAGGAGTTGCTGCCGCGCTGGTTGGCTTTGCTTTGCAGCGTCCGCTGGGGGATCTTTTTTCAGGGATCGCGTTTGGCATTGAGCGCCCATTTAAAATCGGTGATTGGATCGAATT
>SKYD01000215.1 GCA_007128075.1 Thiorhodovibrio sp. | reverse complement strand
CGCCTTGGCTGCTGATGTTTGAAATGCTCCATAATCCGCGCTTGCTGCTGCTCATCCACCAGCGTCATCACGCCCTTGTCGATACGCAACTGCGCTAAATCATCCTCAGTGGCGGTGTATTCGAGATCGACGAGCGCGTTACCGAGCGCGTAAACTGCATATTGAGTCATCAACAAATTACTCCGAGTCCATAAACCAATGGCTATTGTCGCAAATGAACGACGACAATTCAAAGAACATAATGTGAAAATGCTGACAGCACCCCAAACCCACAACAATTTTTGGTTCATTCGCGATAGATATTAACAACATGACAAATCCACTTTTAGAAGACCGCGCCCTGCCTGCCTTTGAGCGCATTGAAGCACACCATGTGGAGCCAGCCATTGATCAACTGCTCGCCTCGGGACGGGCACTGATTGAACAGCTCACAGCGCGCCCTGAGGTGCCGACCTGGGAGAATTTTGTCGATCCCATCGAAGAGGAAGATGATCGACTTGATCGCGCTTGGTCGCCGGTGAGCCATCTCAACGCCACCATGAACCATGAGGCACTGCGGACGGCGTACAATGCCTGTTTGCCGAAATTAAGCGATTATGGCACCGAGATTGGCCAAAATGAGGCACTGTTTCAGGCTTATCAACAGGTCGCCGCACAACCTGGGCTAAGTTCTGCACAGCGTCGAATGCTAGACAACTGCTTGCGCGATTTTCGCTTATCAGGTGTGGCACTGTCGCCTGAGAAAAAAGTCCGCTTTCGCCTTATCAATCAGGAACTAAGCCGTCTTAGCAGTCAGTTTGAGGAGCATCTGCTCGATGCCACCAATGCTTGGTCAAAATCCATCGACGATCCGCAAGCACTCGCTGGGCTGCCAGAGTCAGCACTGGCGTTATTGCGACAGCAGGCGCGTGAGCGCGACCTGACGGGGTGGCTGCTCACACTTGATATGCCAGCCTATTTGCCAGTGATGATGTACGCCGAAGATCGCACGCTGCGCCGTGAACTTTACACCGCTTATGGCACCCGCGCCTC
The DNA here is from genome assembly GCA_007128075.1 of Thiorhodovibrio sp. GTDB lineage: Bacteria > Pseudomonadota > Gammaproteobacteria > Chromatiales > Chromatiaceae > Thiorhodovibrio_B. The sequence continues at coordinate 6,880 of SKYD01000215.1, read as the reverse complement.
CGATCAAGGGCCGCACGCTGGCCAGTGGGATAATGGGCCGTTGATGGAAGAGATTTTGGCGTTGCGTCATGAACGCGCCCAGTTGCTGGGTTTTGCCAACTATGCCGAGCTGTCGCTGGAGCCAAAAATGGCATCGGATACTCACGCGGTGATGCAATTTTTAAACGATTTAGCCGCCCGTTCATTGCCCCAAGCCCGGCGTGAGCTTGAGGAACTGCGTGACTTTGCCCGCAGCCTCGGCGTTGATCAACTGGAGCCTTGGGATCTACCCTATGTCACCGAAAAGCTGCGCCAGCATCGCTACGCGCTTAATCAAGAAGAGCTGCGCCCCTATTTTCCAGCACCTCGTGTGCTGCGTGGACTATTTACCGTTGCTGAACGGCTTTTTGGATTGCGTATTGCACCTACACAGGGAATTGAAACTTGGCATCCCGCAGTTGAGGTCTATGCGATCTATGACCACAAGGATGTATTGCGCGCCTATTTTTATCTGGATCTCTATGCGCGCGCCAAAAAACGCGGGGGTGCGTGGATGGATGGTGCGGTCAGTCGGCTAAAAACCCGACACCGCGAGCAATTACCCGCCGCCTATCTGGTTTGCAACTTTAGTCCGCCCGTTGATGATCAGCCGTCATTATTGACCCACGACGAGGTGCAAACGCTGTTCCACGAATTTGGCCATGGCTTGCACCATCTATTGACAAAAATTGACCACGCGGCAATCGCGGGGATTCATGGCGTGCCTTGGGATGCGGTGGAATTGCCCAGTCAGTTTTTAGAAAACTGGTGCTGGGAGCGCGACACACTGGATTTAATCAGTGAACATGTTAACACAAAAGAGCCGCTGCCCGAGGTGTTATTTGAGCGCATGATCGCCGCCAAACACTTCCAAACCGCGATGCAGATGGTGCGCCAGCTTGAATTTGCGCTGTTTGATTTTCGGGTGCATCTGGAATACGACCCAGCACGGGGCGCACAGATTAATGAAAAACTTGCTGAGGTTCGTGAACAGGTGGCAGTGATCCAGCCGCCCCCATTTCATCGTTTTGCCCATGGTTTTTCACATATCTTTGCCGGTGGCTATGGCGCTGGCTATTACAGCTACAAATGGGCAGAGCTACTGTCCGCCGATGCCTTCTCGTTGTTTGAAGAACGCGGCATTTTTGATGCGGCAACTGGCCAAGCGTTTCGTGAAACGATTTTAGAATCTGGTGGTGCGGTTGATGCCATGGAGCTATTTATCGCCTTTCGCGGCCGTGCACCACGCATTGACGCAATGTTGCGGCACAGTGGAATTGAAGATCACTAGGATTAGAAAGCGTTTCAGGTCGCGGCTGGACTGCGCTCGTAGTCAGCACGCGAGCCAGTTAAATCCCAAGCAAAGGTGCAATCCAGATGTGAGAGCACCGCAATCAATCCGCTCTCACCGTCTTCTATCATCACCGCCACGGGTGCTTTTTTGCCAAATTGTTTGTTGCCGCGCTTGACCCACAGTGTGCGCATCTCAGGGTTGCGTGGAAAATAGGTGTGCAGCGCATCTTCGATGCGTAACAAATACCCCATCCGTCGGTTGACGACGGGATCATCAGGAAACGGCTCGGCATCACGAAACCGCGCCAGATCCCGAGGTTTAACCGACGCTGGCAGTTGCAGCAGCGTCTGCATCTGGTGAGCCGCCAGCCCCCAGCTTTCCAAGAGACTTATTGTGCGATAGGTCTCAGCGCGCCGTTCATTCATTGCCATGCCCCATGATTTAGCGTGATGTTCTAAAATCAGATAACGACGCAAATTCTAGCTTTCAAGTGGGGCAACACCTAAAAATTGCTCTGGCACCTGATCTGCTGGTAGCGGTTGGCTGAATAAGTAGCCTTGCACTTCCTGACATGAGCGCTGGCGCAAAAATTGAAGCTGGTGGTCGGTTTCAACGCCCTCGGCAGTGACACGAATCGACATACTCACCGCCAGTGCAATCACCGCCTGAGCAATGGCGGCGTTGTCGCGATCACAATCAATGTTGTCAACGAAAGATTTGTCGATTTTTAGCCGATCAATTGCAAATCGCTTGAGATAGCCAAGGCTGGAATAGCCCGCTCCAAAATCATCAATCGCCAGCGTAACCCCTAGTTTTTTCAATGCGTTGAGGGTGTTGATCGATTTTTCTGCCTGCTGCATCAAAATGGTTTCGGTGATTTCTAGCTCCAAACACTGCGCAGCCAAGCCTGTGGTTGCCAAGATGCGGGCAACCTGGGCTGGAAATTCGGCGCTGGCAAACTGGGTGGCAGAAAGGTTCACAGCCACCCGCTGGATGCGGCTGCCTGCTGCTTGCCAGCGGCACAATTGTTCACAGGCTGAAGTGAGCACCCATTCACCAATTGATAACCCCAAGCCGGTTTCTTCGGTGATCGGAATAAACTCCATCGGCGAGACCGCGCCAAATTCAGGATGCGACCAACGCAACAGTGCCTCCATGCCCAGCACCTCGCCCGTGATAGCATCAATCTGTGGTTGAAAATACAACTGAAACTGCTCACGGACTAGCGCCTGACGCAGGGCGTTTTCGATATTTAGCCGATAGAGTGCCGCCTCATTGAGCGAGGTATCAAAAAATTGGTAAGTATTTTTGCCCGAATGTTTGGCGTGATACATCGCCATATCGCCGTTGCGCAGCAAATCTGAGGTTGAGAGACCGTCAGCAGGAAACACAGTAATCCCAACACTGGGCGTGACGACGACATCGTGGCCGTCAAGCGTGAATGGCACATCGAGCGCTTTGATAATCCGCTCGGCGACGCGGGCGGCATCGCGGCCATCGCGCAGTTCTGGCAACAAAATGGTGAATTCATCGCCGCCGAGCCGAGCAAGATAGTGTACCGCCTCATAATCGTCATCAAAACGAATCATAATGTCGCTGCTACGCAGACAGCTCAGTAGCCGCTCGGCAACCGATTGTAGCAATAGATCGCCAACATGATGACCCAGGGTGTCGTTGACCTTTTTGAAGTTATCCAAATCCAAAAACAGCAAGGCACCACAACGCTGATAGCGCGTTGCTGCATGTACCACATGGTCGAGTTGTTTGAGAAAAAAAGCGCGATTGGGCAGCCCGGTCAGGCTGTCAAAATAGGCGAGCCGCTGCACATGTTGCTCGGCCTGGTGTTGCGTCGTCACCTCCTGCACCGCGCCCTCAATTCGCGCCTGCGCACCGCTGGGAGCAGCAAAATGACGCAGATAGCGCAGGTCGCCATTGGGGGTTTGCAGCGGATGGGTCAGCTCGCACTGTGCCTGCTGGTGCTCAAGTTCACGAAACCAACGCTCAACGCGCTCCTGTTCAGAATCAGGCACCTGTTGCAGCCAAGCAGCCAGCGACTGGGTATTATTGGTACAATCAGGCAGCATCTGCTGCGCTGTCGGCGACCATTCGATGCGCTGTTCGGCACCAATCCACACCCAGGGTGCGATCTGGGTGAGCTGTTGCAAATGATGATGTGAATACAGCAGCCGCGCAAATGCAGCAAAACGCAACAAATGATGCAATAATTGCGTAGGTGTCACTGGCTTGACCAGCCAATCAGTCAGCGGATCGATGGTCAGTGCACGGTCAGTGATCGCTGGCAGCGCATCGCTGAGAATCAACAGTGGACAGTGCGCCTGCCCTGTCTCTAGCCCTAGCCGTTGTTGCGCGGCTGGGGTCAAACAGGTCTGGTCTAGCACGATGAGATTAGGCGCGATGGCATTTCGCTGCGCGGTCAAGCTGATCTCATCGGCAGCGTGCCACACCTCAAGCCCGGCATCGCGGAGCGCGGCGGCCAGGTGTGGCTCGTCAGCAATCAATAAAACTCGTAGCGAGTCTAAATGCAGTGGATGGTTCATCGTGTGATTCTATATCCATTCACTCTGTTTTCCAGAAATTAAATCGTCGGGGCGGTTCGCGAATCGTCCCGACAGATGATCGTCACGACGAAGCCGGAGCCGATTGGTCTTGGCACTCACAATTTTAGCATATAGGGAGCTGGCATTGGACGAACAACAAACTGTTTCATTTGATGACGAGCCGCTGATTTTGGTCGATGGCGACGACAACATCATCGACCATACCACCAAACTCAGTGCCCATCAGGGCGATGGACAGCGACATCGGGCGTTTTCAATTTTTTTATTCGCCCAGGATCAGGTGCTGTTGCAACAGCGCAGTGCCACCAAGCCGTTGTGGCCGCTGTTTTGGTCGAATAGCTGTTGCAGTCATCCCCGCAAGGGCGAATCTTACGAGACCGCGATCCATCGCCGACTGCGCGAGGAGCTTGCCCTTGATCTGCCGCTGCATTTTTTGTATCGCTTTGAATACCATGCCCGCTATCGCGATGTCGGAGCCGAGCACGAGCTATGTTCGGTGTATGTCGGCAAGCTCCCAGCCCCGCAAACGGTGGCGGTCAATCCGCTCGAGGTCGCTGCTTGGCAGTGGCTGGATTGCACCGAGCTTGATGCCCGGGTTGCTGCCAATGCGCCAGAGCTGACCCCGTGGTTTGTTTTAGAATGGACGCGGCTGCGGCGTGATTTTAATGACGCGATTGTGGCATTGCCAGCCACGCCGCCGCTCTAATCGCTTCATTTGTATCATTTTATTGTGAGGTTTTAGCCTAATGCCGATCTCAGGCGCTGATTTTTCCCGCTCGCCCACCATGCCGCGATTGTTGACCTTGCCGCTGGGGTTGATTCCTGGTCGTGCGCAGTCACTGGCGCTGGCGCAGATTCTCAATCGGGTGTTCGCGCCTGAACTCAAAGACGGTGAGCTGGATTTTCTCGATAACCGCATCATGCGGATTCGGGTTGACGATGTCCGTCTTGAATACCGCTTGACGCTCAATCAAGGGCGGCTCCAGGCCGCCCCCAGCCGTCGTGGCGAGGATTTAAGCATTGAGGGCAATGCCTATGAATTTTTGCTGCTGGCAACGCGGCGCGAGGATCCCGACACCCTGTTTTTTAACCGCCGGTTGCGGCTTGGTGGCAGCACCGAGCTCGGGCTTTATGTCAAAAATTTTTTAGACAGCATGGAGCTAGAAGACCGTCTCGGCCCGTTGCTCAAAGTGATGAACGGGGCCACTGATTTATTACAACGCTTTGGACGCTAAACACCATGAGTTCACATATTGCTGATGCAAACCAACGCCCGGCTCCCGATGCCGAGCTGGTCGCCATTGCCGATTATCTGTGCAATGTGTCAATTGATTCGACCGAGGCACTGACCACTGCCCGCCATTGTTTGATGGATTCTCTAGGCTGTGCGCTGTTGGCGTTGCAGTATCCTGAATGCACCAAGCATCTAGGCCCGATTGTCCCTGGCACCATCGTCCCCCAAGGAGCCCGCGTCCCGGGCACGCCCTATGTGCTCGATCCAGTGCAGGCGGCGTTTAACATCGGGGCGATGGTGCGCTGGCTGGATTTTAACGACACCTGGCTGGCAGCCGAATGGGGGCATCCATCCGATAATCTCGGGGCGATTCTCGCCCTGGGCGATTATCTGGCACGACAGGCGCAAGCTGCTGGCGAGCCGCCGCTGACCATGGGCGATCTGTTGCGTTATATGGTCAAAGCGCACGAGATTCAGGGCGTGCTGGCGCTGGAAAATAGCTTTAACCGCGTCGGGCTGGATCATGTGCTACTGGTCAAAATTGCCTCGGCGGGGGTTGCCGCGCACATGCTGGGGCTGAATCGTGAGCAGATCATCGACACCTTGAGTTTGGCGTGGGTGGATGGTCAATCACTGCGCACCTACCGCCATGCGCCCAATACTGGCTCGCGCAAATCCTGGGCGGCAGGCGATGCCAGCGCCCGTGGGGTGCGGCTGGCGCTGATGGTTGCCAAAGGCGAGATGGGGCTGCCCTCGGCGCTGACCGCACCGACTTGGGGCTTTCAGGATGTGTTATTCAAAGGACAGCCGCTGGCGCGTTCGCGCCCCTATGGCAGCTATGTGATGGAGCATATTCTGTTTAAGCTCAGTTTCCCGGCAGAATTTCATGCCCAGACGGCGGTGGAATGTGCGCTGGTGCTGCATGAGCAAGTCAAAGACCGCATCGATGCCATTGAGCGCATTAAGCTAACCACCCAAGAATCGGCAATTCGGATCATCAGCAAAGACGGCCCGCTGCACAATCCCGCCGACCGTGACCATTGTTTGCAATACATGGTCGCGGTGCCACTGCTGTTTGGGCGTTTAACGGCGGCGGATTATGAGGATGCGGTGGCGACTGATCCACGCATTGACCAACTCCGCGCCAAGATGCGGGTGCAAGAAGACCCGCGCTACAGTGCCGAGTATCTGGATCCTGACAAACGCTCGATTGCCAACGCAGTGCAGGTGTTCTTTACCGACGGCAGTTGCACCGAGAAAGTCGCTATTGACTATCCGATTGGGCATCGCCGCCGCCGCGCCGAGGGGCTGCCGGTGCTTGAGGCGAAATTTGCTCAGGCATTGCGCACCCGCTTTACCCAACGCCAGGCAACGCGCATTGAGGTGCTGTGTCGTGATGAGTACACGCTGAGTGCCTTGCCCGTGCAGCGGTTTATGGATTTTTGGGTGAGCTAAGGGGCGGTTGATTATCGAGCAGACCGCATAGCCAAAATACAGCAGCACTTTTCGACCGTGAAAGTCATCTAAGCGCACGGTGTCGAGATCAACTCAAGCGGCGACTGCATCTGTGACGATGCGGGTTGCGGTCACAACAGCAGTGCCGCCAAACTGAGAATCAGCAGCAGACCCGTGCGCAGCGGTTCGTAACTGTTGCGAAATATCTGTTCTTTTCTGCATAAACCTTATCCAATCTTGAGGTTGGTGCGGGCCTTTCACCCGCTTGGCCTTTCGGCATCTCCCCAGAAGGGGTTAGGT
>SKYD01000230.1 GCA_007128075.1 Thiorhodovibrio sp. | reverse complement strand
GAGTCACTGGTCAGGCACTGAGTGCCGCCACACTGCTCGACTCAGGTGCCGCCAGCTAATTCAGCTATATTTAAAACTGTCAATATTAAGGATTGCCATTGTGACAGCCCCGCATCGCTTGTGTGGATTGGGTTTTGCCTGCGAGAGCACTGGCGCACATGCCGGAGCACGGGCGGTGGCGCTGGCGCGCTCACAGCTCGATACTGAGCCTAGTTTCGCGCTGTTGTTTTGTGGTGGCAAGCACGATCCAGACGCGGTCTTGCAAGGTGCTCGCAGTGTATGCGGTCAGATTCCCATTGTCGGCGGCTCGGCGGTTGGTTTGATCAGCGCCAGCAAAGCGATGCAAACGGGTTTTGAATGCGGGGCGCTGTTGTTGGCGGGTGCATTGAGCCCACAGACGATTGTGCGTGTTGCCGGTCTTGATCACGACGAGCACAAAACTGGGCATCAGCTCGGTGTTGAATTGCGGGCGCATGGGGTCACGCCCGACGCTGTGGTGTTGCTGTTTTATGACTCGGTGCGTAATGCCGCGCCCTTGGTGATCAATGCTGGCAGTCGTTTGCTTGAAGGGCTGCACCAAGGCTTAGGCGAGGTGGTGCCGACGCTGGTTGGTGCTGGATTGTTGTGCGATCTGGTGTGGTCGTGTAGCCATATTTTTGATGGCGAGCAGGTCAGCAAACAAGCGGTGGTTGCGGTGGTGATGCCGTCGATGTTGACTTGTCATCAAGCGGTCACCCACGGCTGTTATCCTGCCAGCGATTTTATGACCATTACCGCGCTCGCTGGGGCGCGGATTTTAGAGCTGGATGGACAGCCAGCGCTTGATGTTGCGGCGGCTCGTTTGGGGCGGTCGCGTGACGCGCTGGCGGCAATTAATCCGGCACTGCTGGCGTTGACCATCGGCGAGCAGCGTGCCGCGCCCTTTACGCCGTTTCGCGATCAAGATTATGTCAATCGGTTGGTAATGGCAGCCGATGCCGACAGCGGCGCACTGATCATCACCGAGGCTGATTTTGACATCGGCTCGCGGGTGCAGTTGATGGCAGTTGATCCACAACGGATGATCGACTCAGCACAAACCCAAGCCCAGGCGATCCTCAACGCGCTTGGCGATCAACAGCCGCTGTTCGCGCTCTATATCGACTGCGCCGGGCGTTCGATGGTGTTTACTGGACTTGATGAGGACGAATCAGAACCCATCCGCACCCTAATCGGGGCGCGTTGCCCGCTGTTGGGCTTTTTTTCTGGGGTTGAGATTGCTGCGATTGCTGGGCAGGCGCGTCCACTCGACTGGACAGGTGTTATACTGATCTTTTTTGTGAAATAGGGGGCACGGGTGGATGGCGCAAAATTGAGCTATTATCGCAATCAGTGCAATGAATTGGGTGCTAGTGTATTAAAGCTGCAACAGCAGTTGACCGAAACCCGCCGCGATGCCCGTCGCCAGCGCACCATCATTCGCTTGATGCGTCGTCTTTATAACCAAGCGGCATTGCTCAACGAACAAACCCCATGCCAGCCGCTCAGTGAGATTCTGATTGGCGACCTGGTTGAATCTTTGTCGCTGGATTGTGCCGCCCTGCTGCATCGCTGTGACGAAAATACTCTTTGTGTAGAATATGGTCTGGGGGTTCCTGCTGATTTTCGCTTGCCCTTGCCATCGCCCTGCGCCCCCCAAATGACCAGCACCCAGGCAGCAAGCCAGCCCGCCGAGACCCTTGCCGCGATTGAATCATTGCACCTCACCGCTTGGGCGTGGGTTGCCTCGCCAACCATGGATAAGCTCATTTTTTTAGGGCTGCGCCAGCCGCGCTCGGCACTCGATACCACGGGCTTGGACGATGCCTGTTTGGCGATTCCTGCCACGGTGCTGGAGATTTATCTGCAATTGCTCGAACAGCAGCGCATGACCGAGACTTTGCGCGAATCTGCTTTTCGTGATCCGCTCACCCTGTTGCCCAATCGCATCTCGTTGCTCAATCGCTTGGCGGTCAATTTGGAGCGTTGCCACACCACTCCAGACAATCATTTTGCCCTGCTGTGTTTGGACATCAATCGCTTCAAGATCATCAATGACAGTCTTGGTCACACGCTGGGTGATCATCTGCTGGTTGCTGTTGGTCAGCGGCTGAAAAGCTGTCTGCGCGACTGCGACATGATTGCCTGTCTCGGCGGGGATGAATTTTTGGTGTTGCTCGATCCACTCAACGATCCTGAAGATGCCGAGCGGTGCAGTGAGCGACTCACCCAGGCATTGAACGCGCCGTTTAATATTCACGGGTATGAGATATTCATCAGCGCCAGCATCGGCATTGTTCACGCCGATGCGCGTTACACCCAGCCCGAGGCGATGCTGCGCGATGCCGATATTGCCATGTCACATGCCAAACGCAGCGACCGCTCCAAAGGTCAGTGGATGTTGTTTGACCCTGGTATGCACCAACAAATTCTGCAGCGCATGGAGCTTGAGCGCGATCTGCGCTGGGCGCTGGAGCGTCAAGAATTTTTACTGCATTATCAGCCGATTATCAATATCACAACCGGCCAGATCAAAGGCTTTGAGGCACTGATTCGCTGGCAGCATCCAGTGCACGGCATGGTGCCACCTGATCAATTTATCCCGCTTGCTGAAGAGACACTGTTAATTTTAGACATCGGCCGCTTTGTGCTCACTGAGGGCTGTCATCAAGCCATCGCTTGGGCACAGCGGTTTGCCAAACCACCGACGATCAACATTAACCTATCGGGGCGGCAATTTATGCGTGCTGACCTGCCAAGCCAAATCGGCGAGATCATCACCGATCTTCACTGCTTGCCCTCGCAGATCAATCTTGAAATCACAGAAAGTGCTTTATTGAGCGATCCTGATGCTGCCCGCGCCAGTCTCGATCAGCTTCATGCCCTGGGCTTCACCCTGAGCATGGATGATTTTGGCACCGGCTATTCGTCGCTGAGCTATCTACATCAATTTCCATTCGATATTATTAAAATTGATCGCTCGTTTATTCGGGCACTGGGAGAGGATGCGAGTGCCACCAGCATCGTCACCGCGATTCTAGGTCTGGCGCAGGCGCTGGATAAGCAGATTGTCGCCGAGGGCATCGAGACTGCCGAGCAACTGGCGCTGTTGCAACAACTTGGCTGCCACTATGGTCAAGGCTACTATTTCTCACGCCCGCTCGATGCTGCGGCTGCTGAGACTTTTTTGCAGCAATATAAGTAACTGTTATGGCGCATTTTCTTTATAAAGCCGTCAAACTTGATGGCGAAGAGGTCGAGGGTGAGCAAGAAGCGGTTGATGAGTCTGCGCTGATCCAGCAGTTGCAACGCCAAGGGCTGATTCCGCTGCATACCCGACCCGCAGGTGGACTGCGGGCGCGGTTTCGTCGCCAACGCCGCCGTTTGAGTGCCACAGATGTCGAGGTCATCACTCGCCAGCTCGCTACCTTGGTCGAATCTGGACTGACGCTGGATCGCTCGCTGCAAGTATTAAGTGATCTCAGTGTTGACGAGACGGTAACGCGGGTGCTGGCAGATGTGCAGGAGCGGGTGCGCGGTGGTGCCTCGTTTTCGGCGGCACTGGAGGCGCAAGATGGCCAGTTCGAGACGCTGTATATCAACATGGTGCGCGCTGGCGAGGCAGGTGGCGCGCTCAATGAGGTGTTGGGGCGGCTGGCGGATTATCTTGAACGCAGTGCTGAATTGCGCGGCTCAATCAAATCAGCGTTGATCTATCCATCGATTCTATTGGTGGTCGCCGGGCTGTCGGTGGTGCTTCTTTTGGTGTTTGTGGTGCCACAATTTACCACATTGTTTGATGACATGGGCGCGGCGTTGCCGTGGTCAACGCGGATCGTGGTCGGTGCTGGCGATTTTTTGCGTGATTTTTGGTGGGGACTGCTGGTGCTAATTGCTGCAATCGCGGTGCTGATCGAACGCTGGCTGCAAGACGAGGACCATCGGCGCTGGTTTGATCGCCAACTGATGCGGCTGCCATTATTTGGCGATTTGATCTGGAAGATGGAAACCGCACGGTTTTGTCACACCTTGTCAACATTGCTCAACAACGGTCTGCCGCTGCTTAGTGGGCTGAATCTCGCCCGCCAGGTCATCGGCAATCGCACCCTCAGCGATGGGCTGATTGCGGTTAGCGAGGAACTCAAACACGGACGCGGCATTGCCGGCCCATTGACCAATCATCGGGTGCTGCCCCAACTGGCATTGCAGATGATTCGCGTCGGCGAAGAATCCGGCGCGCTGGATGCGATGCTGGCAAAGGTCGCTGATATTTTTGATCGTGAAACGCGCTCCAGCGTGCAGCGGATGCTGACCTTACTCGAACCAGCGTTAATTATCGGACTCGGAGTGATGGTCGCTGGTATTATCATCTCGATCTTAATGGCGATTCTCGGTGCCAATGAGTTGGTGCTTTAGGGCGGTAATTCTTGGCAGACTGCCTTAGAGCAAATTCTCGAAACATGACAAACGAGGCACATGCCTCGTCGGGCAGAAATTTAGGCGATGGTTCCCAGCTTTATGAGTACAACACCAAGCAAAACCCTAGAAACCTTTCCGAATCCGCAACCAGGGCGTGATTATCAGATTCATATTCGTGTCCCGGAGTTCACTTGTCTATGCCCTAAAACTGGGCAGCCGGATTTTGCTGAGCTAACACTTGAATATATTCCAGATTCGCGGTGTGTTGAGTTAAAAGCACTCAAGCTGTATGTCTGGTCGTATCGTGATGAGGGTGGGTTTCATGAAGATGTGACCAATCGCATCGTCGATGATCTGGTGGCTGCATTGGCGCCGCGGTTTCTTCGGCTCACGGCGGCGTTTAATGTGCGCGGTGGAATTTATACCAGCGTTGTGGTTGAGCACCGTGCGCCCGGCTGGGAACCAGACGCAACAAAATGCTCATAGCCTCCTGGCAGGGTGATCAATTCACCATCAAGGTCGCGACCGCGCAGAGTTTTGCTTTCATCCACGGTGCCAATCACCGTTAATTGACAGCCAAGCTGGGCAGCGAGCGATTCCAGTCGTCCGGCGTGTTCGGGTGGCACAGTAAAGCAGAGTTCGTAATCATCACCGCCAGCAAGTGGCAACTGCCAGTCGTTGCTGGTGCTGATTTCGGCAGCAACCGCCGCACTCAATGGCAGTCGTGCTAGGTTGATCTCGGCTCCGCAGCCACTGGCGGTCAAGAGATGCCCAAGGTCGCTGACCAGTCCATCAGAAAGATCAATCGCCGCGCTGGCGAGGGGGCGCAGTGCTTGGCCAAGCGCGATGCGCGGGGTGGGCTGTTCTAAGCGTTGACGCAGCCACGGATCGGGGATTTGCTGGGCTAGAAGCTGGCGCAGCGCCAGCGCGGCATCGCCCAAGGTGCCGCTGACCACAATCAAATCACCAGGTTGTGCTCCGTGACGACACAATGGATGCTGATCTGCTGGAATTAGCCCGTGCGCTTGAATGGTGATGCTCAGTGGACCCTGGGTGGTATCGCCGCCGATGAGACGCACGCCGTGGGCATTGGCTAAATTGGCAAAGCCCGCGGCAAAAGCTGCCAGCCAAGATTGATCGTCATTGGGTAATGTTAACGCCAAAGTCACCCACGCCGGCTCAGCACCCATCGCGGCAAGATCGCTGAGATTCACCGCCAGCGCCTTGTGTCCCAAGGTGTAAGGATCAACATCGGCAAAAAAATGCACCCCCGCGACCAGAGTGTCCATGGTCAGCGCCAGCGATGCCCCTGCTGGCACCTGCACCAGGGCGCAATCATCGCCGCTATCAACCAGCACATCATCACGACTGGCTCCCAGACCAGTGAGATAATTACGAATTAACGCAAACTCGCTAGGCATCAGCCCGTTGCTGCCGCTGTGGCGCTGCGTGCCAGCCGATCAAGCACACCATTGATGTAGCGATGCCCTTGCTCGGCACCCAGCAGTTTGGCTAAATTAATCGCCTCGTTGATGACCACTGGCGCGGGCATTGCTGGACAATATAAAATTTCATAGGCACCAACCCGCAAAATCGCCCGCTCTACCGGATCAATGCTCGCCAGTGAACGATCCAAACACGGACGCAACGCCTCATCCACCGCTGTGTGGTGTTCGGTCACACCGCGTAGCAGGTCTTGAAATAAGCCAATGTCATAGCGGGCGGGTTTGAGTTGCGGCTCATCGTCGTTGAGTCCAGCCAGCCCGGCAGCAAGTGCCTCAATCCAGGTCGGATCATCGAGAAAATGACGGGCAATCTCAGCCGGCGGCGTGCCGCTGACCTGCCACTGATAGAGGGCAAGCACCGCATAACGGCGGGCTTGGGTGCGGCGGCTGCTCATAGTTGGCTAAACAAACTGACCATTTCCAGCGCCGAGAGCGCCGCCTCTGCCCCCTTGTTGCCGGCTTTGGTACCAGCGCGTTCAATCGCCTGTTCGATGGTGTCAACGGTGAGTACACCAAAGGCGACGGGTAGCCCATATTTTAGGCTGACCTGTGCCATGCCTTTCACACATTCACCGGCGACATACTCAAAATGCGGTGTTCCGCCACGAATCACTGCGCCGAGTCCGATCAGGGCATCAAATCCGCCTTTAGCAGCAATGCGCTCCATCACCACTGGCATCTCGAAAGCCCCCGGAACCCGCACCACGGTGATTGCCTCTTCAGCAATCCCGTGACGGTGCAGGGCATCAAGACAGCCTTTTTCTAAACTTTCGACGATAAAGCTGTTCCAGCGCGACACCACCACGCAAAAGCGAGCAGATGTCGGGCAGAGCAATCCTTCAATGGTTGTCATTGTTATTTAACCTTTTGTTGATAAATCGCTGTTAAGTGGTGACATAGTCCACCACCTCAAGATCAAACCCCGAAATGGCGTGCATCGCCTTGGGCGCACTCATCACCCGCATCTTGCGCACCCCAAGATCGGCTAAAATCTGCGCCCCGATGCCATAAGTCCGCAAGGCGTTGCGGTCGGTGCGGCGTTGTTGGGGCTGTTCGCAGCGATCAATGGCACAGATTTGGCGCATCTTTGCCAACAGATCCGCGCTACGGTCGCGGTTGCGCAGCACCACAATCACCCCTTCGCCCGCCTTGGCAATCCGCGCCATTGCATCGTGCAACGGCCAGCCACAGGCGCTGTGGTGGGTTGAAAATAGATCACAGAGCGCATTTTGCAGATGCACCCGCACCAGCGTCGGGCGCTCCGGGTCAATCTCGCCCATCGTGAGCGCCAGATGCAGCTCACGGTCGATGGTGTCACGATAAGCACTCAGGCTAAAGGTGCCGTATTCTGTGGGCAGATCGCAACATTCCTCGCAAAACACCGTCTTTTCGTTGGCAACCCGATAATGGATCAAATCAGCAATGGTGCCGATTTTAAGCTGATGCTCGGCGGCAAAGCGTTCCAGATCCGGTCGCCGCGCCATGGTGCCATCATCGTTGAGAATCTCGACAATCACCGCCGCTGGCTCAAAGCCAGCCAGCCGCGCCAGATCGCACCCGGCTTCAGTGTGTCCGGCCCGCACCAAAACCCCGCCCGGCTGTGCCATCAGCGGAAAAATATGCCCAGGCTGCACCAGATCGCTAGCCCGCGCCTCAGCCGCCACGGCCGCCTGAATGGTGCGCGCTCGATCCGCTGCTGAGATGCCGGTGCTAACCCCCGTCGCCGCCTCAATCGACACCGTAAACGCGGTGCTATGATTGGCGTTGTTGGCATTGACCATCAGCGGCAGCCGCAGCCGCTCACAACGCTCGCTGGTCAGGGTCAAACAAATCAGCCCGCGCCCGTAACGCGCCATAAAGTTGATCGCCTCGGGGGTGACACAATCTGCCGCGAGGAGCAGATCACCTTCGTTCTCGCGATCCTCATCGTCGATAATAATCACCATCCGCCCAGCACGCAGCTCGGCGATAATCTCCGGCGTGGAATT
>SKYD01000271.1 GCA_007128075.1 Thiorhodovibrio sp. | reverse complement strand
GCGCCCTTTCTCTGGTGGTAAGCCCTTCTCCAGACCCATGCGCCAATTTGAACGGCTGCATCGCAATGATGGTTACCAGTATAAGATTGGATAAGGTTTATGCAGAAAAGAGGAGATATTTCGCAACAGTTACGAACCGCACCGCTCAGGACGACTGGCACTTGCGCGATTGCCACCCTGAATCAGGGGCTTGTCAGTTCGAGTCCTTGGCAGTGGAATTGACCTTTGCCGAGATTTTTGAGGATCTGGCGGAATCTTGATGAACATGCTCACACCAAGCGTTGTCTATTATCAGTTTGAAGACTATCTCGCTATCGAGCGTGAGCTGGTGGATGCCAAGAATGAGTATTTAGCTGGCGAGGCTTTCGCCATGAGTGGCGGCAGTTATGAACATAGCGTGATCACTGCCAATCTCACCAGCAGCCTTGCCAATCAATTCAAAGGCAGTCCCTGTGCTGTTCTGACTAGCGATATGCGCATCCGCGTCGCGGCATCCGATGCCTGCTTTTATCCAGACCTGAGTGTGCTCTGTGGACAGCCGATCTTTCACGATGCGCGGCGCGATGTGCTCACCAATCCGCTGCTCATCGCCGAGGTGCTGTCACCTTCGACTGAATCTTATGACCGTGGCAGCAAATTCGCGCACTATCGGCGGCTGCCAAGTCTGCGGCACTATCTATTGATCGCCCAAGATCGCCTCGCAGTGGATGTCTTCACCCGCCAGCCGGATGACCGCTGGCTGCTTGCAAGCTATGAAACGCCACATGCGGTTATCGCACTGCACGAGCCAGACTGCCAGTTGCCAATGCAAGAGATTTATGATCGTATTGTGTTTTGATTTATTGCCTGCCCGCAAGCTCTTCACCTTGCGGCAACAACTGTGCCTGTTGTTGCGCCCACAAATAAATAATCCGAGCATGGGAACAGCAGTAGGGGCGGTTCGCGAACCGCCCCTACGATTGAATGTCTGGAAAACAGAGCGAATGGCTATAAATGCTGGTTCTTTTCCAGACAGTAGGTTAGAATCTCATTTGGAATGAGGTGATAACTTTTTCTGGATTCAAGTTCACGCCCAATGCAGGATTCGATAACTGTTGCCGGAACTCGTACTGATTTGGGTTCTGCTGTGAATAGAATGATAAGAAATAGGATGACCGTTGATACTACGAGCCATCCCCCCCATAAGAAAGTATGATTTGGATTCATGTTGATCTAAAATCCTCTATGATATTATGGATTTGGGCTAATTCGCTTCAATTTCCCGCGCTCGACTCGCACCCATGTCCTCAAGCTCCTCGGCAAGGTGCGCGGAATCCAATGCTGACCAATCCCCTTGCCGCAAAAAGTGTGCCTGTTGTTGCGCCCACAAATAAAAGTCAGTTTGATACGCGGTCACTTTTAATTTACCCGTGTGAGTTTGATGGCGGAAGGATGCTTTCAAACGCTAGCATACACCCTCTTTATGCTTCCGACTGCGGCCAAAATGTTTCATCTAACATCTGCTCGGCAGCAAAAGGACAGTGAGCCGGAAACTGCGTTTCAGCAAGTCCCGTTTCGCCAGCAGCGAGCAATCGCGCACTCAGATAACTGTCCTCAAGATCGGCGCGAAAGCGGGGGCCTAAGCTTGGGCTGTCTTGCAACAATGCGTTGAGTTGTTTGCGTTGCTCACGGATGGTGCCCGTCCAGCTTGGGCTACGCTGTGTGGGCTGATAGGCATATTTGAGCAAATGAGCCAGCAATACAACCGTGCGACTGCGCAAAGCACGCTGCTCGCGTTTGCCCATGTCCTCAAGCTCCTCGGCAAGATGCGCGACATCGATCTGCTGCCACAATCCAGCTCGCAACAGCCGCGCCTGATCAGCAAACCAGAGCGCGTAATCCTGATCATAAGTACAATTCATGGGTTAGACCAGTCATTCAATAAATCAAGTATCTGTGCAGGATGATCTCTAATTTATAACACATTTCGCAAGAATTGTCCTCATTAATTTTCAAAGTTAAACAAGGGCTTTACATTGAGCCACCAATTCACGAAAATTGCCTATCGCCATTTGATCAATAATCCGAGCATGGGAACAGCAGCACCACGATCATCAGTCGGGGCGGTTCGCGAACCGCCCCTACGATTGAATGTCTGGAAAACAGAGTGAATAGCTATTGGGCAATCAGCACGGTTTAACACTGTTAGAGGCGATGGTCACACTGGCGATCTTAGCCATTGTGCTGATGATCGGCGTACCGAGTTTCCAGCAAATCATCGAAATCAACAAAGCAGCAGCAGTCACCAACCTAATGGCTCGCAGTCTTGTATTGACCAGATCCGAAGCAGTCACCAGAAACACCAGGGTTACGATGTGTCAAATCAAAAATCCGAATGCTGAAAACCTGAAATGTGATCTCACAAATCGATATGCTTGGAGCCATGGCTGGATCATTTTTGTGAATCCCAATAACGATAATGACATCAAAGATGACGAGCAGCTCCTTCGGGTTGTTCAACAAAACATAGCCAATGTGAAGATCGAACGGAGGGCATCTGTTAGGAATCGGATCACCTACACTCCAATGGGAACAGCCGGAGCCAGCCGTTTTCAGGTCACGGTTGGCGCCCAGCGCCGCGCACTGATTATCAACAATCCAGGACGGCTGCGCACCTGTAATCCAGACAGAGATAATTCGTGTAATTGGTTAGACTAGTTGTTGATTACGCGCTTTGTGAATGACCTGCGCTGTCAGTTGCAGGTTACTTGACCTATAAACGGAGAGTGAATAAATGACTGAACGCACAATCGAGGTCGAAGTGGCCTATGCCCGTGAACAACAGCAGGCTTTATTGACCGTCAAAGGCAATGCTGGGCTGACCGTCAACGAGGCGATCACCCGCTCGGGGCTGCTGTCACGGTTCCCAGAGATTAATCTGGATATCAACAAGGTCGGCATTTATGGCAAGCCGACCACGCTGGATCAGACCCTAAGCAATGGTGATCGGGTAGAAATCTACACTCCGTTGATCGCCGACCCCAAGCAAGCCAACCGCAAGAAGCGTCCAGCGGCGGCTAAGGAAGCGGCAGCTAAGGAAGCGGCGGCTTAATTAGCCGTTGCGCCAAAACGATTCAACAGTTGGCGCACCAGCCCACGGTTGTCTTGCCAATCTGGCACCTCAACGATCTGATCGCGCTCGGCGAGCTCATCCAGAGTTTCTGGGGGCGGCAGAGTGCGATCCGTCTCGATCCGCGCTAGAATCTCTTGATCGAAATACAGCGTCAACTGCTTGATCTCCATCGGCTGATGACGGCGCCGAATGGTGTAGATATAATCCCAGCGCTGGCTGCGAAACAAATGGGTGAGCAGCGGCGTGCCGAGCAGATAACGCACCTGAGTGGCAGTCATGCCTGGTGTTAATTGCGCAATCCGCTCTTCAGTGAGAAGATTGCCTTGTTGGACGGTCATCTTGTAAACAAAGGGCAGCTCAGAGAGCATCGGCTCGCGGGGCGTTGGGGTGCTTTCGCGTCCGGCGCACCCGCTGGCACCTAAGATGATCGCAGCAACAGAGATTGAGATAAGAAGACTTCGCATCGATTTCTCGTATGACAGTGATAATTCAAACTCGTGATGATACCGCAGGGAGAACTGGCCCGCGATGATGCATAGCAAACAGATCAAAGAAGCAGGGCTAAAGGTCACTGTGCCAAGGGTGAAAATTTTTGGCATCCTCAAAGAGCATGACCAACGCCACCTCAGTGCCGAAGATGTTTACAAAGAGCTGTTGCATCTTGGCGAGGAGATTGGACTTGCTACCGTGTATCGGGTGCTGACGCAATTTGAAAGCGCGGGCTTGGTGTGTCGCCATCATTTCGATGGTGGACAATCTTTGTTTGAGCTTAATCGCGGCAGCCATCACGATCATTTGGTGTGCGTAAAATGCGGTATCATCGTTGAGTTTGTCAACGAGATTATCGAAGAGTGCCAGCGCAACATCGCCAAACAACATGGCTTTCGAATTGAAGATCATTCACTGGTGATTCATGGCATCTGTCTGGCTTGTCAGCAGCGTGAGCGCCGCATCGTCAAATAATCAACACTGAAACAACAAGGTTCAACACATGAATAATACCCCAGTTGCCGTTATCACTGGCGCTTATCGTGGTCTTGGGTTAGAAACAGCGCGCCAACTGGCTGCGTTGGGTTATCACATTGTCTTGACCGCGCGCCGCCACACTCAAGGCGAGGCAGCCGCAGCGCAACTCGCCGCAACAGGAGCAACCGTGCGTTTTATGCCACTGGATGTCACCAGCGAGCAGTCGATTCAGGCGTTGGCTGATGGGCTTAAACGCGAGTTTGGGCGCCTTGATGCGCTGATCAATAATGCCGGAATTTTTCCTGATCTGCCACCTGACAACCCCGCCTCACTCACCGCCGCGACCTCTATTTTTTCCGCCAAGCTTGATACGATTCGTCTGGCTCTGGAGACCAATACCCTGGCTGCTCTGCGGCTGTGTCAGGTCTTGATCCCGCTGATGGACAACCGCGGCTGTGTGGTCAATGTGTCATCAGGAATGGGGCAGCTCAGCGAGATGAACGGCTGTTGCCCAGGCTATCGCTTATCAAAAACTGCGCTCAATGCGGTGACACGAATTTTCGCCGATGAGCTGCGTGATCATCCCATCCGCATCAATTCAGTGTGTCCAGGCTGGGTGCGCACCGAGATGGGCGGCGAACATGCCACCTTATCAATTGAAGAAGGTGCCAAGGGCATCGTTTGGGCGGCAACCTTGCCTGCCGAAGGGCCAAGCGGTGGTTTTTTTCGTCACGGCGAGCCGATTGCTTGGTAGGGCTACACAATGGATACAGTTCGAATCGCAATTGCTGGGGCGGGTGGACGGATGGGACGCGCTCTGGTGCAGGCAGTCACTGAGCGCGACGGGCAGGCGGTTGTCGCCGCCACTGAACAGTCAACCAGCAGCTTGCTTGGTGCTGATGTCGGGCAATTGGCAGGGGTCGGCACCATCGGTGTGCCATTGGTCGCCCAACTCGATAACGCGCTGCACACCATGGATGTGCTGATTGATTTCACCGCGCCCACTGCCACCATGGCGCATGTCAGGTTATGTCGGGAGCATGGGGTGCGGATGGTGATTGGCACCACCGGGCTTGATCCTGAACAACACAAAACGCTCGATCAGGCAGCCGCTGACATCGCCATTGTTGCCGCGCCGAACATGAGCGTGGGGGTGAATCTGTGCTTTAAGCTGCTTGATCTCGCGGCACGCGTGATGGGAGACGATGCGGATATCGAGATCATCGAGGCGCACCACCGACACAAAGTCGATGCCCCTTCGGGCACCGCGCTGAAAATGGGCGAGATCGTTGCTGCCGCTCGCGGTCAGGATCTCGCCACAGCGGCAGTTTATTGTCGCGAAGGACACACCGGGGCGCGCCCCCCGCAGAGCATCGGCTTTGCGACGCTGCGGGCGGGCGATGTCGTGGGTGAACATAGCGTTTGGTTTGCAACTGAGGGCGAGCGGGTGGAGATTGCCCACAAAGCCAGTAGCCGCCTGAACTTTGCCCGTGGTGCGGCCCGCGCTGCGGGCTGGATTATGACCCAGGAGCGCGGACGATTTGATATGCAGGATGTACTAGGATTGCGTGCCTAACAGCTTATGGATTGGCATCCATGTGACCAATGACCGCATTGGTGAGGTCGCGCTCAGGATCCAGATAGAGGATGCCATTGGATTGACTGGATTCAAACACTGCTGAAAGTTTTTGCTCACGGGCAACGGCAGTAATCGAGCGTTGCGCAGTTGGAAGAATTTTCTGAAACTCTTCTTGTTGCGCTTGCAGTAACTGGCGTTGAAACGCGGTCACTTCTTGCTCAAATTTTTCAATCCGCTGCTGGATGTCCTGCTCTTTGGTCTCGACCTGACGCGCACTCATCAACAGCTTGTCGCGTTCTAGCTCTTGTTGCAGACGAGCAATCGCCGCCTGCTGTTCGTTAAAACGCTCGGTTTGTTCGCCAAAGCGTTGTTGAAGACGGTTATCAGCGGCAACGCCGAGCTTGCTTTCATTGACCACGCGCTCCATGTCCACATAACCTAACTCGGCAGCAAACCCAGCCCCGGCAACGCTAAGACTGAGCAGCCCAATACTCAAAACAGATAACAGCTTCATTATTGCCCCCATAAATGACCAAATATGATATCTCACGACGAGATTATATCTCAGGACACCATGAAACAACACAGGATGCGCAATGGGCGGTGCGGTTGACGCAAAACCACTCACTCACATCGGCGAGCTGACCTTTTTCGGGTCGCTCGTCATCCCTGACTCACTCTAAGGCTCTGATTAATGGGTAATTCACTACAAGAACAGTTATTAAAAGCCGGTCTGGTCAACGCGCATCAGGTACGCCAGAAACAAACCCAGCGGCGCAAAAATAAGCAGCAGGGCAAGTCAGAGGATGAAGCGCGCCGTGAGCAGTTGCGCCAAGAAATGGCACGCAAGCAGGCCGAGGATCGTGCCTTAAACCAAGAGCGCGAGCGTGAGGCACAGCGCAAAGCTGAGGCGGCGGCATTGCGCGAGTTGATTCACACCCATCGGCTGGCCCGTGACAACGGCGAGGTGGCCTATAACTTCGTTGACGATGGCGCACTCAAGCGGCTGTATGTCAAGACCGATCAACAGCAGGCACTGGTGGCTGGTGAGCTGGCGATTGTACGCCAGGATCATTTTTATGAGCTGATACCAGCAGCGATTGCCGAGCGTGTTGCCGAGCGCAACGCCGCGTTGATTCTGGTATGGAACCGCCCCGAAGAGGGGGGCAATGCCGAGGCTGATGACTATGCCGACTATCAGGTGCCGGATGATCTGATGTGGTAGTCACAAGTTGCGGCTGATCGACACCCACTGTCATTTAGATGTGGCTGCGTTTGATTGTGATCGCTGGGCTGTACTCGAACGCGCAACGGCCGGTGGCGTTGCGGCCATTGTCGTCCCCGGCATTGCCGCGACGGGTTGGGCGGGGCTGTTGCAGATATGTGCCCAAGATTCCCGACTTTATCCAGCCTTGGGGATTCATCCACTGGTGATACCCCAGCATGAGGCAAGTGATTTCAAACACTTGGAAAAGTTAATCACCCAAGCGCGGCCCATCGCCATTGGCGAAATTGGTCTGGATGCCAGCGTTGGCGATGTTGCCAGGCAACAGCCTGGTCTGGAGCGGCAACTGGCACTGGCATGCGCCGCTGACCTGCCAGTGCTGCTGCATGTTCGCAAGGCCCATGAGCCAATGTTGGCCTGCCTTTCTCGCCTGCCGAGAATCAATGGCATCGTCCATGCCTTCAATGGCTCGCTGGAACAAGCCAAACGCTATCTTGATCTCGGCTTTAAACTTGGCTTTGGCGGCATGCTCACCTATCCGCGCTCGACACGACTGCGCCGACTGGCTGCCGCGCTGCCTGACACCAGCCTGGTTCTCGAAACCGACGCCCCCGACATGACAGGAGCCGCCCATTGCCGACAACGCAACAGCCCCGAATATCTACCTGAAGTGCTCACCACATTGGCGCAAATACGCACGCTTGCACCTGACACACTGGCTGCCATCACCACAGCCAATGCCCAGAGCGTGTTGAATTTGGATGTCCCGTTGCACTGATCCAATTGCGACTGATAGAGTGATCGAATAGTTTGCAAGGAAAACAACAAGTTTTCAGGGCGAACGCGTATAAATCCTTATTCAAATATATAGCCGTCGAACTTGATATCCGGACAGAAGAACCGCGCCAGATGGAAATCGGCGTCAGGGTCACAGTGCGGTAACATGGTTAAATGACTATAATTTGAGTTGGAGATTAAAATGAAAACCGATTGGATGTCTGATGCTCGATTAATTCCTGACGAGACCATGAGCTATCTTCGGAAAATTGCTGTGCGCGCCGTGAG
>SKYD01000134.1 GCA_007128075.1 Thiorhodovibrio sp. | reverse complement strand
CATTGCGTGCCTGGACCTTGGGAGTCAATGCCCATCTGCCTGACACCATCAGCGTGCTGTGGGCGGCGGAGGTCAGCACTGAGTTTCATGCCCGCTTTAGCGCCCAAGCGCGGCATTATCGTTATCTCATCCTCTGTCGCCCGACGCGCTCGGCGCTGTGGCGTGATCGTGCACTGTGGCTGCATCGGCGGCTCAATCTCGCTGCGATGCGTCACGCCGGTGATCATCTGGTCGGCACTCACGATTTTTCCAGTTTTCGCGCCCAAGGCTGTCAGGCAAAAAGCCCGGTGCGCACCCTGCATTATTTAACCCTCGAACAACCAAGCGACGACATGATCGTGCTCGCAGTGGGTGCGGATGGATTTTTGTATCACATGGTGCGCAATATTGCCGGGGTGTTGATTGCCATTGGCAGCGGTGAGGCAGACACTGACTGGACAGCGCAGTTATTGCGCGACAAAGACCGGCGCTGCGGCGGGGTCACTGCTGCACCGCACGGGCTATATCTGGCGCGGATTGATTACCCTGATCAGTTCGCCTTGCCTGCCCGCCATTCAGCAGAACAAGCATGGGCGGTCAATCCCTCACCTCGCGCCAATTGAGAAGCAGTAGCGGCGAGCCGTGCTGCGCCCTCTGGCGAGGCCATGATCAGGCTGCTGCGTTTCTGAAAATCATACACCCCTAACGGCGATGAGAAGCGTGCGGTGCGCGAAGTTGGCAACACATGATTAGGCCCGGCACAATAATCGCCCAGTGCCTCAGCGGTGTAACGACCCATAAAAATCGCCCCAGCGTGGCGAATTTTTTCCGCCAGCGGCTGTGGATCGGCGACTGATAGCTCCAGATGCTCCGGCGCGATGTGATTGGCAACGCTGGCTGCATCGTCCTCATCACGGGCTAAAATCAACGCTCCACGGTTTTCTAAGGCGCAGGCAATCAGCTCGCGCCGCTCCATTTGTGGCAATAATTTGTCGATGGACGCTGCCACCTGATCGAGATAGTCGCTATCCCAAGCAATGAGAATCGACTGCGCATCTTCGTCGTGTTCGGCTTGCGAGAACAAATCCATCGCAATCCAGTCGGGATCGGTGCCACCATCGCATAAAATCAAAATCTCGGACGGGCCGGCAATCATGTCGATTCCCACCTGACCAAACACGGCGCGCTTGGCGGTTGCCACATAGATGTTGCCTGGTCCGACAATTTTATCCACAGATGGTATGGTTTCGGTGCCATACGCTAGGGCGGCGATTGCTTGCGCCCCACCGATGGCAAAGATATAATCAGGCTCGACAAGATAGGCGGCGGCTAACACCAACTCATTGACCTCACCTGCGGGCGTTGGTACCACCATAATCAGCTCATCAACCCCCGCCACCTTGGCCGGCAGCGCATTCATCAACACGGAAGACGGATAGGCCGCCTTGCCGCCGGGCACATACAGCCCCACGCGCTCCAGCGGCGTGACCTTTTGACCTAAGAGCGTGCCATCGGCATCCTGATAATCCCAACTGGCAAGGCGTTGATGCTCGGCATAGGCGCTGATGCGCTCAACTGCATTGTCTAAGGCGGTGCGTTGTTCGTTGCTGATTGACGCATAGGCCTCCTCCAAACGCGCTGGCGACAAGGAGAGTGCGTCAATATTGGTGGGGGTCCAGCCATCAAAGCGTTGGGTATAGTCCAGCACCGCCATATCGCCGTACCGGCGCACTTCCGCGATAATTTTAGTGACTGTTTGCTGCACAGCGTGATCGGACACGCTCTCCCAAGCAAGCAGCGCATCGAGCTGCTGCATAAAATCAGTATCTGTGGTTGAAAAGCGGCGTATCGTTGTCATTATGAACTGATTCAATTTCGTTAAACAAATCTGTCAAAGCCGGTGATGCACCTTGGAGCGGAATGCCAACCCCATGGCCAGGGGATGCACCGGGGCTGTTTTCAGCACTGGCGACACCGTGCTGGTAGCAGATTCTCGCTAGCCACCAGCCAGTCCGACGATCAATCAGTCAAAGCGCAGATTGCCGTTGTCATCATTGAGCGAAAAAGCGCGGGTGTTAGCGGCAACCGCTTGTTTTTGGTGCGCTTTTGCCATATCAGCAATCAGCCCTAATTGCTGCATCGCCAATAACTGACAATACGCCATTCCTAAGGCACCACTATCGCGCAATTCAACCAAAACCTCGGCTGATAGCTGATTAAGCGCGGTCTCATCGATGCGATACAGCCCGTTGAGGTTGCGTTCGCCAGCATCTCCCGCCGCAATTTTGATCGGCCACGGCTGGATCAATTCATGCTGTTGGAGCTTGTCGCAGATCGCCTGAGTCGCGGCGCGATTGCGCTCCACCTGGGTCAGAAAATCCATCACCGCTTGCAGATTCGGCGCAAGCTGTCCCTGATCATCAAAAAAAGCCTCGCCCCCTTGATCAACCAGCAGCCCACTGCTCTCATCAATGCACAACACCATGCGTTCTTGATCGGCGTTGATCAGCCGGAATGGATGCCCGCGCAAAAATGACGGGATGTAACGCCCCAGCCAGCGTCCATCAGGAGCGACAAAAAGATTAACATTCGACTCAAAGCCCAACAGCGCGGCGGGCACAAAACGCGCCGCATCGCCCTCGCCATCTGGCATGAATGCCACAGGCAACGCGGCGGCTGCTTTCGCCATCTCCGCCCCCACCAAGGGAACCACCGCAGCAGTGCGAGCAAATGCGTAAGAAGTGAACCGCTGCCAGTATTTTCCTTGATGGCGTTGCGGTGAGACAGGTACAAATTCAGGCATTAAAAATCTCCGATCAATTGTTTCTTCAATGGTGATGGTGGGCCGTGAAGGATTCGAACCTTCGACCAAGGGATTAAGAGTCCCCTGCTCTACCAACTGAGCTAACGGCCCGCGAGTAGAATGCTATTCTGAGTCGAGGAAGCTTCGCAGTTTATCAGATCTTGTCGGATGGCGCAGCTTGCGTAACGCCTTGGCCTCGATCTGACGGATGCGCTCCCGAGTGACATCAAACTGTTTGCCGACCTCTTCTAGGGTGTGGTCGGTGTTCATGTCGATACCAAAGCGCATCCGCAATACTTTCGCCTCTCGTGAGGTTAAGCCAGCGAGCATATTTTGTGTTGCCTCGCGCAATCCCTCAACAGTCGCCGAATCCACTGGAGAAACCACCGCTGCATCCTCGATAAAGTCGCCGAGATGCGAATCGTCATCATCGCCGATGGGGGTTTCCATGGAAATCGGCTCCTTGGCGATTTTTAGCACTTTGCGCACCTTATCTTCGGTCATTTCCATGCGCTCGGCAAGTTCTTCAGGAGTAGCCTCACGCCCCATTTCCTGAATCATCTGGCGCGAAATGCGATTGAGCTTGTTGATCGTCTCGATCATGTGTACTGGAATGCGAATGGTGCGCGCCTGATCAGCAATCGAGCGGGTGATAGCCTGACGAATCCACCAGGTGGCATAGGTTGAAAACTTATAGCCACGGCGATATTCAAATTTATCCACGGCTTTCATCAACCCAATGTTTCCTTCTTGAATTAAATCCAAGAATTGCAGCCCGCGATTGGTGTATTTTTTGGCAATCGAGATCACCAACCGCAGATTCGCCTCCACCATCTCTTTTTTCGCACGCCGTGCCTTCGCCTCTCCAATTGACATCGTGCGATTGATGTCTTTAATCTCGCTGATGGTGAGCACATTCTCGCGCTCTAGCTCCTGCAAGCGGCGTTGGGCGCGGCGAATATCCTCAGCATAGCCAGCCAACTTTGCTGCATAGGGGGCGCGTGCCGACAATTGTTCTTCGAGCCAATCAGCACTGGTTTCGTTGTCGGGAAAGCTGGAGATAAACACTTTGCGCGGCATTCCAGCACCATCGACACAAAAATTCATGATCGTCCGTTCTAGGCTACGAATGCGCTCAATAGTCAACCGCAGCACATTAACGAGCTGATTAAACACGCCAGCAACCAGCTTAAACTGCAAAAAAGATTCCGAAACCGCATGCAGTGCCTCACGCGACTGCGCATGATCGCGTCCATGCGCTCGCAAAGTGTCCACTAGATCAGCATAACGGGTGCGCAACTCATTGGCTCGACGGAAAAATTCTTCTGGATCAGGTCCGGTGTCAATCACCTCCTGCTCGTCGTCGTCCTCATCGCGCACCACTGGCTTGGGAATCGGCTCGGCAATCTCGTCCTCGCCGTCATTAAAACCCGAGATCACCTCAGATATCCGCAACTCATCTTGTTCCACGCGGTCGAACAACACCAATAGTTCCGCGACCGTGCGCGGATACATCGACAGCGATGCCAACACCTGATTGAGGCCTTCTTCGATGCGCTTGGCAATGCGCAGCTCGCCCTCGCGGGTCAGCAACTCAACGGTGCCCATTTCACGCATATACATGCGCACGGGATCGGTGGTGCGACCAAATTCGCTATCAACAGAGGCTAGCGCGGCGGCGGCGGCCTCGGCAGCCTCATCATCGGCAATGGCAGAATCATCGCTTAATTGATCGATCTCGGTGGGTGCGGTTTCGTGAACAGTGATCCCCATATCATTGATCATGCGCACGATGTCTTCGATCTGATCGGCCTCTACAATCCCCGCTGGCAGATGGTCGTTGACCTCGGTGTAGGTCAGATAGCCCTGATCCTTGCCTTTGGCGATTAATTGTTTTAATTGCGATGCTTGGTGCTGCTCTTGGTCCATAAAGTACCCATTAATCTACAAAGTTAAGGTGCAAATTGAAACTTAGGTCGCCAAAAATTGGTGTTAAAGGTAACATATCAGTTTAGCATATTGGGGCGGATCGCGCTGAAAAAATTAACTTAATGGTTCAGCACTTTTGGAGAATTTTTTTTCACAAAAGTGCGAGCCTGGCGTGGAACAGTCTTGAAAGTCAAATCTTGTGTCGCAGCTAACTTGTAACCCAAAAGTCGGTGGACTAAACTAAGATTATTGTTGAGTGTGCGCCTCACGCACATCACTAACCTTGGCGAGGTGACCATAAACTTTTTGGAGTAGCGAAAGCTAGGAATCGAGTGTTTGTCTTATGAAACAACGGCGTGCGACGCATTGGAATACGCAGATGCTCGCGCTCCTTTTCAATGTGCGACTCGCTGGCGGGTCGCTCGTCATCCATGGGTCGCTCCGATGCAAATTGATACAACAACCGCCATTACTGCTTTTTATCCGCCATTGCAACCGCCACCAGCGATGGCACCTGAGCTGCGCACAGTGCCTGCGCCCACTGCGCAAGATGGCACAACGAAATCAGCACAACAAAGCTGCTCTTGCTCGTGCTCTTCCGGCGGGTGCTCCTCCTGCGGTTGCTGCCAAAATGACACAATACAATCACACCATGATGGACAACCCATCGATGATGACAACCAGAGCAACCTCGGAAGGTTGACTGCGGAAGAGCAACGCGAGGTGGAGGAGCTGCGAGCACGAGATCGCGAAGTGCGGGCACATGAGCAGGCGCATATCGCTGCAGGTGGGCGTTATGTCACCCGCGCCGCCTCCTATGAATACACTGTTGGCCCCGATGGTCAACAATATGCGGTGGCTGGTGAGGTGTCGATTGACACCGCTGAGGTGCCCGATGATCCGCGAGCGACCATTGAAAAAGGGCTGACCGTGGTTCGCGCCGCGCTTGCACCTGCCGATCCTTCACCGCAGGATCAGCGCGTCGCCGCTGAAGCACGGATGATGGTAGCGAAAGCACAAGCGGAATTGATCCAACAACAAAACGAAGAGAGAAGCGCCGACGCTGATCCCGCTGACAAGCAACCCACTTCGCCTGAGGTTCCCCAACATCAGCGCCTAGAACAGCGTTTTGCTGAGTTTTTTATCCCCCCTTCAAGCACTGGGCTAAATCTGTTCGCTTGAGCCTCAAGCCCATGCGCGACGGGCAACACCATGACTACGATCAACTCGACCTCCAGACCACGAAAAGCCATTGCCCTGCGCTGGGATCGCCAGCACGCGCCGCGCATTACCGCTACTGGCCGTGGTTTTACCGCAGAAGAAATTTTGCGGATTGCCGAGGAGCATGACATCCCATTGCAGGCCAATCCAGTACTTGCTGAGGCACTGGCGCAGATTCCATTAGGCGATGAGATACCGCCCGAACTTTATGCCGCCGTTGCCGAAGTCTTGGCTTTTGTGTTCATGTTGGCGGGCATTGATCCACGGCTTGATATGTCTAAACCCTGATGAGCGTCTTACAGGCTGAGCAGCTCATCAAGACCTACCGACGACGGCGAGTGGTCGATGGGATCAGCTTGCGGGTTGACTCTGGCGAGATCGTCGGGCTGTTAGGACCGAATGGCGCTGGCAAAACCACCAGCTTTTATCTCATCGTTGGGCTGATTCGTGCCGACAGCGGCACCATCAGCCTCAATGGTCACGACATCACCCTAGATCCAATGCACGCCCGCGCCCGGCGGGGTCTGAGTTATCTGGCACAAGAGCCGTCGGTCTTTCGTAAGCTCAAAGTCATTGATAATGTGCTCGCAGTGCTTGACACCCGCCGTGATCTCAAGCGTCAGCAACGCCAGCAGCGCAGCATCGAGCTACTTGAAGAGCTTGGCATTGCCCATGTCAGTGACTCGCTGGCGCTGAGTCTTTCTGGCGGCGAGCGGCGACGGCTGGAGATTGCCCGCGCCCTGGCGGTCGAGCCAAGCATCATGTTGCTCGACGAACCATTTGCTGGCGTGGATCCAATTGCAGTCAACGATATTAAAAAAATTGTTGCGCATTTGAGTTCACGCGGCATTGGGGTGTTGATCACTGATCATAATGTTCGCGAAACGCTTGATATTTGTCATCGTGCCTACATCGTCAACGCTGGTTGCACCATCGCCGAAGGCGCGCCTGAGCAATTGCTTGCCAACACTGAGGTTCGTTCAGTGTATTTAGGCGAGCATTTTCGGCTTTAGCCGCAGCGGTAGGCAAACGCACTGGCTGTTGTTTTCTCATTCATCTGACTACATGTTCGCCACAAGCGACGGCTGATCTGGCAACTGCTTGGGGTCGGTCGTTTCCTTATGTCATCATTGAGAGCCTAACCCTATGCTCAAACTCAGCGATATTCTTGTGGCGAATCAAGAGCTTGAGTCTTTTGATGAGCTCCTGCCGTTAGTTCAAGCCGTCGCCAATCAGGGCGAGCGTTTTTTTCGGATGGATGTCCGGCCACCCTATCTCGATACCCCGGAGAATTGGGAAGATCGCCTAGAGGCGGCATTTAGTGGCCTGATTCGCTAAACGGAGCGCCAGCAGATGAAATACTACGATATTACACCCACCCAACCACTGCACGATACCGCCGCCGACTCAATCGGCCAGACCGCTGAAAATGCCGCTCTCGAATCTCACCTCATCGCATTGAAGGAACGCGATCACCAGCTCGGTCTTTTAGGTGCCTCGCGCTGTGAGCGAGCGCAGGTGCAGTTACAGATTGCCCGCACCCTGGTCAGTTTAGGGCGCGGGGCTGAGGCCTGGTCATTGGGGCGCGATGCCTTGGAATTGTTCATTGCTGAACAGGATTTTGAATCAGCCGCTGATTGCTGCGATGTGCTGTTTCGTGCTGATCAGCCGGATTCTTTGTGTGCATTGGGCCAGGGCATCTGGTTAGCAGTGACCTATCCGATTGATCCTGAATTGGCGATTGAACTGCTCTCGCACATTATCGAAGAAACCCCCGATGATGCCGACGGTGCCGCAGTGGCTGCCACCACCGCGTTATTTTTAGCGGATCTGCGTGCAGACGGTGTTGAGCGCGAAAATTTGCTGTTTTTTACCTCGCAGATGCTAGGCAATGTGGCACGACGACACAGCCAAATCGATTCGCAGGAAGCGTTTGATCTGTGGCGAGATCGGCTAGAATTGCGCGAGCCAGATAAATTTCTAATCAGGCTGCGCAATGTGGTCGATGTGCTCGTCCAAGATAATTGGTGGTTTGATCGTGAAT